>NZ_RAWN01000177.1:0-19892 GCF_003668895.1 Corallococcus sp. AB045 | reverse complement strand
CCCCCGGCCCCCGCCGCGCCGTCCGGTCCCCGCCCCAACGCCGCGCGCGAGGAGCGCGTGCGCATGACGCCGCTGCGCAAGCGCGTGGCCGAGCGCCTGCTCCAGGCGCAGTCCAACGCCGCCCTGCTCACCACCTTCAACGAGGTGGACATGGGCGAGGTGATGGCGCTCCGCAAGAAGTACAACGACAAGTTCCAGGCGAAGCACGGGGTGAAGCTCGGGTTCATGAGCTTCTTCATCCGCGCGTCCGTGGAGGCCCTCAAGGCGTTCCCGCAGATCAACGCGGAGATCGACGGCGAGGACGTCATCTTCAAGCACTACTACGACATCGGCGTGGCCGTGAGCGGCAGCCGTGGCCTGGTGGTGCCGGTGGTGCGCGACGCGGACAAGATGTCGCTCGCGGACCTGGAGAAGACGGTCGGTGACTACGGCGGCCGTGCGCGCAACGACAAGCTCACGATGGCGGACCTCACGGGCGGCACGTTCACCATCACCAACGGCGGCATCTTCGGCTCCATGCTGTCCACGCCCATCCTGAACCCGCCGCAGACGGGCATCCTGGGCATGCACAACATCGTGGAGCGCCCCGTGGCCCGCGACGGCCAGGTGGTCATCCGGCCCATCATGTACATCGCCCTCACGTACGACCACCGCCTGGTGGACGGCCGGGAAGCGGTGCAGTTCCTCGTGCGCGTGAAGGAGTGCATCGAGGACCCCGAGCGCCTGCTGCTCGACATCTGACTTACTCCCCCGCACATGACACTGCGGGGGCTCAAGTCGGGCAATCCCGGAGGGCCGGCTGGACTTCCAGTCGGCCCTTTCACTACAAATAGCTCTGTCTCCCGGTCGTCGGGCAGAACGGGCGGCCTTCCCCACGGCTGCCCTGCAAACGCAAGGAAGCGCAATGGCAACTGGTACCGTGAAGTGGTTCAACGACGCGAAGGGCTTCGGCTTCATCACCCAGGACGGCGGGGGCGAGGACGTGTTCTGCCACCACACCGCCATCAACATGGATGGGTTCCGCACCCTGGCCGAGGGCCAGAAGGTGGAGTTCGAAGTCACCAAGGGCCCGAAGGGCCTGCAGGCGCAGAACGTCCGCGCGGCGTGAAGTGACGCGTCTCAGCCATTCCTCACGGACTGGTTGAAGCAACAGAGGCCCGGTCCCCCTGAGGGAACCGGGCCTCTGCCTTTTCAGGGCATCGCGCCGCTTGCGGCCTACTTCTTCAGGTTCTGCTCGAAGTGGGCGATGACGCGCTCGTACTGGCGCTCGGTGATGAGCGGATCCGGGACCATGTGCGTGAGGCCGGACAGGGGCAGCAGCTGGTGCGGCTTGCCCGCGCGGAACAGCGCGTCCGACAGCTTCAGCGTGTGGAAGAAGTACACGTTGTCATCCGCGGTGCCGTGGATGAGCAGCAGCGCGCCAATGGGGCTGTCCTTCTTCGCGTACGTCAGCAGGCTGCTGACCTCGTAGGACTGGGGGGTCTCCTCCGGCAGGCCCAGGTAGCGCTCGGTGTAGTGCGTGTCGTAGTCGCGCCAGTCCACCACCGGGGCGCCGGACACCGCGGCCTTGAAGAAGTCCGGGCGCTTCAGCGCGGCGAGCGCCGCCATGTAGCCACCGAAGCTCCAGCCGGTGATGCCCACGCGGCTCAGGTCCATCTCCGGGACCTCCTTCGCCAGCGCCTGCACCGCCTCAATCTGATCATCCAGGGTGATGGTGGCGAAGTCGTTCTTCACCGCGCGGTTCCACTCGGAGGTGCGCAGCGGCGTGCCGCGTCCGTCCACCTTCACCACCAGGAAGCCGTGGTCCGCGAACCACTGGCTGAGCAGGTGCGCGGCCATGGACTGGTGCACCACGGTGACGGTGGGCCCCGCGTAGACCTCCACGATGACGGGCAGCTTCTGGCCGGGCTTGAAGTCGCGCGGCTTCACCAGCGAGGTCCAGAACTTCTTCGGGCCCACCTGGCGGATTTCGAAGTTCGGCGTGAAGGACGGCTCCTGCGCCACCTCCGGCAGCTCGCCCAGCTTCGTGCCGTCGCCCTTGAGCACCACCGTGCGCGGCATGCTCTTGGGGCCCTGCGTGTTGAGGACGACCAGTCCACCGTTCTTGGAGACGAGCCCGCCCTCCACCGCCGGGCCGCTGGTGCCCGTGGCCACCTGCTCCGGAGCGCCGCCGGGCTTCACGCGCCACAGGTGGCTCTGCGTGGGGTTCGGGTCGCCGGTGAAGAAGAGCGTCTTGTCCGCCTGCACGAAGCGCGACAGGTTGCGGTAGCCCGCGTCCGGCTTCACCACGGAGCGGTCCAGCTCACCCGTCGCCTTGCGCAGCTCCACCTCCGGGCCGCCGTTGCGCTCGGTGTACCAGAGGAAGCCGGAGCCATCCTCCAGCCACAGCGGGTAGTCCTGGGCCAGCTCCACCCAGGCGTTGTCCTTCTCCGTGAGGAGCACGCGCGTCTTGCCCGTGGCGGGATCCACCGCCAGCACCTGCTCCTCCGTCTGGAGGCGGTTCTGCACGACGAGGGTGAGCGGCCCGCCCTTGTCCCACTTCACCGTGGCCAGGTACGGGTACTTCTGCGCGTCCCACTGCGCCCACACGGTCTTGCCGCCGGTGACGGGCGTGACGCCCAGGCGCACCTTCGCGTTGGCCTTGCCGGGACGGGGGTACGGGAAGATCTCCCCGCCCTTCTCCGGGTGCATCACGTCCACGATGGTGAGCTTCTCCACGTCGGACGTGTCGGACTCCGTGTAGGCGATGGACTTCGAGTCCGGGCTCCACCAGTAGCCGGAGAAGCGGCTCATCTCCTCCTGCGCCACGAACTCCGCCAGGCCGTGCGTCTTCTGCGCCGTACCGCCCTGCGTGACGCGCTTCTCCTGGTTGGCGGCCAGGTCCACCCGGTACACGTCGTGCTCGCGCACGTACGCCACCTGCTTGCCGTCCGGGGACAGGCGCGGGTCGATGACGCCGGGGCCCGTCTTCAGCTCCGTGGACTTCCCCGTCGCCCGGTCCACCACGTAGAGCCGGCCGGAGAGGGGCACCAGCAGCTGGGTGCCGTCCTCGGAGAGGCTGTAGGAGGTGAAGCCCCGGGCGCTCACGCGCATGCGCTCGCGGCGGGCCTTCTCCTCGGGGGACAGCGTCTCCTCGCTGCCCTTGAGCAGGGCTTCGGGCGTGAGCAGCTCACGCGCCTGGCCGCCGGCCACGTCGAACGCGTAGAGCATCTGCACGTTGGACGTGGGGGACGTGCGCAGGAAGAGGACGGACTTCTCGTCCGGGGTGATGCGCGTGCCCACCGGGCGGCCGCTCTGGAAGCGGCGCGTTTCGGCGTACTGACGCAGGAAGGTGTCCGGCTGCTTTTGCGAAGGGGCCATGGCGGAGGGTTTGCGCTCCTGGGCGATGGAGGGAGCGCTGCTCATGAGGAGAAGCGCGGCGGCGGTAAGGACCTGACGCATGCGTAGCTGAATCCCCGCGCGGGGCGGGGCTCCTTTCGCGGGAAGGTGCGGGCAAGCCTACACTCCGGCCGCCGCGCGGCCCTCCCAACGTCCGGCCCTGGAGAGGATTCCCACCGGAAGCGGACGATACCGGGCGGGACCTCCCGCTACTTCAGGTTCTGCTGGAAGTGGGTGATGACCCGTTCGTACTGACGCTCCGTGACGAGCGGGTCCGCCACCATGTGCGTGAGGCCGGACAGGGGCAGCAGCTGGTGCGGCTTGCCCGCGCGGAAGAGCGCGTCCGACAGCTTCAGCGCGTGGAAGAAGTACACGTTGTCGTCCGCGGTGCCGTGAATCACCAGCAGCGCGCCAATGGGCCCTTCCTTCTTCGCGTACGTGAGCAGGCTGCTGACCTCATAGGCCTGGGGGCTTTCTTCCGGCAGGCCCAGGTAGCGTTCGGTCGCGTGCGTGTCGTAGTCGCGCCAGTCCGTCACCGGGGCGCCCGCGACGCCGGCCTTGAAGAAGTCCGGTCGCTTCATCACGGCCAGGGCGGACATGTAGCCGCCGAAGCTCCAGCCAAAGATGCCCACGCGGCTCAGGTCCATCTCCGGCACCTCCTTCGCCAGGGCCTGCACCGCCTCAATCTGATCATCCAGGGTGACGGTGGCGAAGTCGTGCTTCACGGCGCGGTTCCACTCGGAGGTGCGCAGCGGCGTGCCGCGTCCGTCCACCCTCACCACCAGGAAGCCCTGATCCGCCATCCACTGGTCCATCAGGTGCAGGGACATGGACTGGTGCACCACCGTGATGATGGGACCGCCGTAGATGTCCACGATGACGGGCAGCTTCTGGCCGGGCTTGAAGTCACGAGGCTTCACCAGCGAGGTCCAGAACCTCCTCGCGCCCACCTGACGCACCTCGAAGTCCGGTGTGAAGGGGGGCTCCTGGGCGATGGAGGGCAGTTCGCCCAGCATCATGCCGTCGCCCTTGAGCACCAGCGTGCGCGGCATGCCCTTGGGGCTCTGCCTGTTGAGGACGACCACGCCCCCGTTCTTGGAGACGAGCCCGTACTCCAGGGCGGGACCGCGGGTGCCCGTGGCCACTCGCATCGGCGCCTCACCGAGCTTCACGCGCCACAGGTGGTTCTGCGTGGGGTTCGGGTCGCCGTTGAAGAAGAGCGTCCGGTCCGCCTGCACGTAGTGGGTGAGGCTCCGGAAGCCGACGCCCGGCTTCACCACGGAGCGGTCCAGCTCCCCGTTGGCCTTGCGCAGCTCCACTTCCGAAGCGCCGTTGCGGTCGGTGTACCAGAGGAAGCCGGAGCCATCCTCCAGCCACAGCGGGAAGTCCTGGTGCAGGTTGCTCCACGCCGCGTCCTTCTCCGTGAGAAGCACGCGCGTCTTGCCCGTCGCTGGGTCCACCGCGAGCAGCTGCTCTTCCGTCTGGTAACGGTTCTGCACGAGCAACGTCAGCGGCCCACCCCTGTCCCACTTCACCGTGGCCAGGTACGGGTACTTCCGCGCATCCCACTGCGCCCACACGGTCTTGCCACCGGTGACGGGCGTGATGCCCAGGCGCACCTTCGCGTTCGCCTTGCCCGCGCGTGGATAGGGGAAGGAGGCACCGGGCTGCTCCGGGTGCATCACGTCCACGACGGTGAGCTTCTCGACGTCGGCCGTGTCGGACTCCGTGTAGGCGATGAACTTCGAGTCCGGGCTCCACCAGTAGCCGGAGAAGCGGCCCATCTCCTCCTGCGCCACGAACTCCGCCAGACCGTGTGTCTTCTCCGCCGTCCCGCCCTGCGTGACGCGCTTCTCCTGGTTGGAGGTCAGGTCCACCCGGTACACGTCGTGCTCACGCACGTACGCCACATGCTTGCCGTCCGGCGACAGGCGCGGGTCGATGACGCCGGCCCCCGTCTTCAGCTCCGTGGACTTCCCCGTCGCCCGGTCCACGATGTAGAGCCGGCCGGAGAGGGGCACCAGGAGGCGCGTGCCGTCCTCGGAGAGGTTGTAGGAGGTGAAGCCCCGGGCGCTCACGCGCATGCGCTCGCGGCGGGCCTTCTCCTCGGGGGACAGCGTCTCCTCCGCGCCCTTGAGCAGGGCTTCGGGGGTGAGCAATTCCCGCGTCTGCCCGCTGGCCACGTCGAACGCGTAGAGCATCCGCACGTTGGATGTAGGGGACGTGCGCAGGAAGAGAACGGACTTCTCGTCCGGGGTGATGCGCGCGTTCACGGGCCTCCCGTTCATGAAGCGGCCCGTCTCCGCGTACTGGCGCAAGAAGGACGAAGGCTCCTGGGCCAGGACGGGCATCGCCAGGAGGAGCAACACGACGGTGACGAATGGACGCATGCGTGATTGAACCCCGCGGGACGGGGCTCCTTTCGCGGCAGGATGGACATCCCCTGAACGCCGGAGCCTGGAGGGGATTTCGTCCCGTATGAATTCGAAAAATGACGACGCCCTGCGCCACCTGCGCCTCGCGGGGGTGGTGCGGCTGGGCCTGGGCGGAGGCCGGGGCCCGACGGATGCCTATGTGTTCGACCCACATCGACTCGCGCTGCCCTCGTGGGCGTGTGCCCTGGGCGATGCCGGTCCCCCTGCCCTGCTCGTCACGCTGGACCGGCACCTGGACATCGTGGTGCCGGAGCGCCCCGCGGACATGCCGGACCGCTCCGCCGGCCTGCGCGCGCTGGACGAACACGCGCGGTGGAAGCTGGACGTGCGCAACTACGACCACATCCTCGCGGCGATGGAGGCGAACCTCGTGGGCGACGCGTTGATCATCGCGCGCACCCGGCCCCGGGGCTCCTTCGCCGGTGACACCTACGTGGACACACGCGGCCGCTCGCACCGCATCGTGACGGTGACGACCGTGGACCGCGCGGCGGAGGCGTACCTGCGCCCTGGCCCCACGGACGCGGTGCGCGACGTGCTGGAGGCCGCGTCCGCCGTGCTGCTGGACGTGGACCTGGATTGCTTCACCAGCTTGAGCGACGCGGACCCCACCACCGTGCTGCCGTGGCCGAAGGCCATCATCCGTGAGTTCCTCCTGCCGCTCGATTCGGAGCCCTTCTGGGACGCGGTGCTGGGCAAGGCGGTGGCGCTGACGCTCGCGCGCGAACCCCACCACTGCGGCGGGCTGCTCGCGTCCGGCGAGTTGTTCCGAGACGTGGCGGAGGTCCTCTTCCGCGAGCTGCTGCGCGTCGAGCCGCCCTGAAGCGTCCGGAGCCGGCTCAGGGCGAGTCGAGGAAGTTGGGCCGGTAGTCCGTCACCTGCCCGCTGCTGAGCGACAGGCGGCTGCCCACGGGGGGACGGTCGCCGTTGAGCACGTAGCCGAAGTCGATGCGGAACGGGAACACGTTGAACTGGGGGAACAGCACCCGCAGGCCCACGCCCACGGTGGTCACCATCTCCGGCCGCTCGTTGAACGCGCTGCCCGAGTCGAGGAAGAACACGCCGCCCACGTGCACCGTGCGCACGACGAGCGGTGCGGTGCGGTACTCCAGGTTCACCAGCAGCAGCCGCCTGCCGGAGTACGCATCCACCGCCGCGCCGCGCAGGCCGTTGCTGCCGCCCAGCAGGCTCACGCGCTCGGACAGGTCGTCGATGTTCACGTCCAGCAGGCCTCGCGCCACGAAGCGCCCCCCGAGTACACGCGGCGACACCTGCACCAGCTCCGCGGCCCAGCGGCGGTTCGTCCAGCCCTCCTTCACGCCCGGCTGATTGGCACTGAACTGCTGGCGGAGGGACGCGGCGGCGGACGCGGTGGTGAGCGCGTCGCCCCAGTGCACGCGGTAGCGCAGGGACAGGCCCCCTTCCGCGAAGTGCGCGGCGGACGGGAACACCGGCGGCGCGTAGCGCAGCGTGGCCAGCACCGAGTGCCCCAGCTGGAAGTCCTCCGACAACGCGTACGAGTCCACGTTGCGAAGCACGTCGTAGCGGGCCTCGAAGGCGCTGAGGGAGAAGTTCGCGTACCCCGCGTCCTCCGCGCGCGGCAGGTAGTTGCGGCGGAACCAGTCCGTCTGCGCGTCGGTGAGCTGCGACGCCACCGGCGCGGCATAGGCGTAGTGATAGGCCCCCGCGCCCATGCCCACGTTCCACTTGTAGCGCTGGCCGTAGGAGCGCGTGTACGTGGCGCCCGCGGCCACCTCGCGCGCGTTGTAGATGTACGGCACGGGTTCGCCGTCCGGGAACGGGAGCTGCCAGATGTCCGCGCCCCGGAACTGCCGCGCGGTCTCCATGTTCCACGCCACGGACGTGCTCAGGCTCCACGGCGTGGCCAGCGAATACAGCGGCCGGCTGACAACGAGGCTTCCTCGCGAGCCCTCCGCGCGCCCCGTGTCGCGGTTGATGAGCACCGCGGCGGACTCCGTCAGCGACCAGCGGCTGCCGAGCACGCGCCGGTCCGTGTAGCTCTGGCCGAAGCTGAACGTGTCCAGGCGCATGATGAAGTCCAGCGCCACCTTCTTGCCGCGCCCCAGGAAGTTCTGCTCCGTGCCCTGCAGGCGCAGGTACAGCAACAGCGAGCCCACGGCGGAGAACTCGTTGTTGAGCCGCAGCGACCACAGGTCCTTGGTCACCAGCAGCAGCGCGACTTTATCTGGAGCACTGCCCTTCACCGGCACCGCGCGCACGACGGAGAACAGGCCCAGCTTGCGCAGGTTGCGCACCGACTCCGCGACGAGCGCCTCCGAGTACGGCTGCCCCGGCGAAATCAGCACCTCCTGCCTGACGACTTCATCGCGGGTGCGGACGTGGAAGATGTTGAGCAGCGATGGATACGGATCCATCGGCGCGACGACTTCCTCCGCGGTGACGAGCACCTCCTCCAGCACCTTGCCCTGGGGCGCGGGCTCTATCTGGCGCTCGACCTCGCCCAGGCCCCAGGCGATGAGCGCCTCCTCGTAGTTCTTCGTGCGCTCCGCGTCCGTGGTGACCACGGGCGGCTGTGGGCCCTCCGGCCCCACCGGGACCTCTTCCGAGCGGGGCGGCGGCGCGACGTCCGTGTTCGACACGCCCGACGGATCGACGTCCGGCGAGCGCACCGGCGCATCTGGCGGCACGACGTCCTGGGGCTTGCCGGAAACCTCCTTCGGAGGAGTCTGCCCCGACGACGCGCCCATCGCGGCGAGCACGGTGACCAGCAGGACGGGCAGTGAGAGCGGCACGCGCGCATCCTGTCATGCGCCGCGCCTGCCGCCAGCCTCCGCTCACGTCAGCGCGGTGCGCAGGTCTCCCGGCCGGGCCATGGGCAGCTTCTCCCCCTTCGCGATGGCCGCCACGATGCGGGCCAGCTGATCCACTCCGTCCGACAGCGCCGCCGGCCCCGGCTGGAGGATGTAGGAACTCCTCACTTCGTAGAGCTGGTCGTCCACCACCGCCCGCACGCTGGCCCAACCCGGCCGGGAGGAAATCTTCTCCCGCTTCGCCTTGCGCCCGCACCAGCTGGCGATGACGCCCTCCGGGTCGCGCTTCGCTACCTCCTCCGGGTCGAAGATGCGGCCCTTCGCCCCCTGCGACGCGCGCGACTCCTGGCACACGTCCACCCCACCCACCACCTCCACCAGCTCCGAACACCAGCGGATGCCGGAGATGAGCGGCTCGTGCCACTCCTCGAAGAAGATGCGCGGCCGCTTCGGCAGGGACTGCGCCGCGTCCGAGTGACGCTCCAGGTTCTTCTCCAGCTCCACCGCCAGCGCCTCCGCGGGCTCCGCCCGGCCCACCAACGCCCCGGTGAGCCGCACCGCCTGCAATATCTCCGCGAGCGAGCGCTGGTTGAACAGGTACACGGGCACCCCGCGCTTGCACAGCTCCCGGCCGATGTCCGCCTGCAGGTCGCTGAAGCCCAGCACCAGGTCCGGCTTCAGCTCCAATATCCGCTCGAAGTTCGCGTCCAGGAACGAGCTGACCTTCGGCTTCTTGCGCGCCTCCGGAGGCCGCACCGTGAACCCCGACACACCGACGACCAGGTCCCCCGCGCCAATGCGGTAGAGCACCTCCGTCGTCTCCTCCGTCAGGCACACCACCCGCCGCGGATGACGCGGCGCTGACGACAACAGCGCGGACAGACCAGCATTCATGCGGGAAACCCTAACCCGCCCGAGCCCCTGTCACCGGGGATGACGCGACGCACCAGTTGCCACGAACTGTGCGGCAACGGACGCTGATTTCCTCGTTTTCCACCCCCCACCGGGGACGTGGCAGCACGGGAAGTGCGGGAGTGCGAGCGCGCCGCGCGGGCCGGAAACTCGGTGCTGGGGCGCGGCGATGATAGCGGCACGTCTCTTGGGCGGTTTTCAAAGGCGGTGCTAGCATCCGCTGGGTCTGAAACGACGTATGCGGTCCTTCTCTTCGCTTTGGGGGAACACATGATCGAAAGCGACGCCCGCCGCCAGGGCGCGCCCGCCGACGTGCCGGATCCCCTGCTCGGGCGGATCCTCAACGAGCGCTTCCGCATCCTGGAGACGCTTGGCGCCGGAGGCATGGGCCGCGTCTACAAGGCCATGCAGGCCCCGCTGGACCGGCTGGTGGCGCTCAAGGTCCTCAACCCGCAGTACAGCGGCGAGGGCAAGGACCCGGGCTTCCAGAAGCGCTTCTTCCTGGAGGCCAGCGTCACCGCGAAGCTGCGCCATCCGAACACCGTCACCGTCATCGACTACGGCAAGACGGAAGACGGCATCTACTACATCGCCATGGAGTACCTGGAGGGGCTGACGCTGTCGCAGCTGCTCACCCAGGAAGGGCCGCTGCCGTGGGAGCGCGCGCTCGCCATCGGGCAGCAGGTGGCCCGCTCGCTGCGCGAGGCGCACAAGGTCGGCCTCATCCACCGCGACCTCAAGCCCGCCAACGTGATGATCCTCAACCAGGAGGCTGATCACGACGTGGTGAAGGTCCTGGACTTCGGCCTGGTGAAGTCCTTCTCGGGCGACGCCTCCATGAAGGAGGACACCACCCTCACGCAGGCGGGCGTCATCCTGGGCTCGCCGCAGTACATGGCGCCGGAGCAGGCGCGCAACATCGCGGATCCGCGCAGCGACGTGTACAGCCTGGGCGTGGTGCTCTACCAGGTGCTGATGGGCCGGCCGCCCTTCCAGGCGGCGCAGAGCATCGACGTCATCGTCAAGCACATCAACGACCCGCCGCCCCCCTTCCACACCGTGTGGCCGGACCACAACGTGCCCGCGGAGGTGGAGGCGCTGGTGATGAAGTGCCTGGCCAAGCGCCCCGTGGACCGCTACGCGTCCATGGACGCCGTGATCCAGGGCATGCGCACCGCCGCGTCCGCGTCCGGCGTCAGCGGCGTCTTCGCCACGCGCACCGGCCTCAACGCGGTGGGCTCTGGCCCCCACAGCGGTCCGCACAGCGGCATCCACACCGGCCCCCACCAGGCGCTGGGCTCCGGCCCCACGCCCGCGCCCAACACCATGGCGCTGGACATCTCCGTGGACGAGGCCGGCAGCCTCACGGAGAAGAAGTCCCGCAAGGGCCTGGGCATCGCGCTGTTTGGCGCGTCCCTGTTCGTGGGGCTGGGCGTGGCGGGCATCTTCGTGCTGCGCGGGGGCCAGAAGCCCCCGGTGGAGCCGGCCGTGTCCGCCCCCGTGGCGCGCACCCCCGTCGCTCCGCCGCCGCCCGCTCGCGAAACCGCCGCCGTCGCGGAAGCCCCGGTGGCGGCGAACCCGGCGCCCCCCCGCGCCGTGCGCTTCGACGTGGAGAGCGATCCCCCGGGCGCGGAGGTGAAACTCAACGGCAGGGTGCGCGGCAATACCCCGCTGGTCATCAACCACACTCCGGACGCACCGGGCCTCGCTGACGTGGAGGTGTCGTTCGCGATGGACGGCTACCAGACCGTGAGCAAGACCTATTCGGGCGAGCCGGGCACCACCGTCAACGTCTCCATCAAGCTTCCGCGCATCAAGAAGCAGCCGGGACCGAAGCCTTCCCCCAAGGCTCCCAGCTCCTCGTACAAGGACGATCCGTACCAGTGAATCCCCCGACAGCCTTCCGACGTGGGGCGCTCCTCGCGCTGTGTCTTTGCGCGACCGAGGCCCTGGCGGACGCGCGACTTGAAGCGCGCCGCCACTTCCGCAACGGCATGAACCTCATCGAGCAGAAGCAGTTCGATGAAGGCATCGCCGAGCTGGAAGCGGCCTACACCATCAAGCCGCACCCCAGCGTCCTCTACAACATCGCCCGGGCGTACCAGGACGCGGGCCGGCTGGACGAAGCGCTGGACGCCTACAAGCGCTACCTCGCCTCCAATCCGCCGGACGCCACCAACGTGCAGGCCCAGGTGACGCGCCTGGAGGCCACGCGCCAGGCCGCGCAGGCGGAGGCGCCCGAGCCCGGCACCCAACCCGGCACGTCAGGCTCCACCACCGGCCTGCCCATGCCGCCGCCGCCCCCCACGAGCATCCAGGCCCAGCAGCAGCTGGCCACGCTCATGGAGCGGCTGGAGAAGGCCGTCAACCGCGCGGAGTCGCTCACCGCCCAGCCCCAGGGCCCACAGCAGCCCGCCGCCACGCCCGGCCCCACCGCCAGCGGCGGCGCCGAGTCCGGCGACACCTCCGGCGACCAGGGCCTGGTGCCGTATGAAGAGCGCGTGGTGACGGCCAGCCGCCGCGCCCAGTCCTCGCTGGAAGCGCCCAACGCCACCACCGTCATCACCGCGGAGGACATCCGCCTGTCGGGCGCCACCACGCTGCCGGAGCTCTTGCGCCGCGTGCCCGGCGCGGACGTGATGGCCATGGGCGTGGGCAGCGCCAACGTCAGCCTGCGCGGCTTCAACCAGCGCCTGGCCAACAAGGTGCTGGTGCTGGTGGACGGCCGCACGGAGTACCAGGACTTCCTCGGCCTCACCGTGTGGGCGGGGTTGCCCATCGGCCTGGAGGAGATCGACCGCATCGAGGTCATCCGCGGTCCGGGCAGCGCGCTGTACGGCGCCAACGCGATGCTGGGCGTCATCAACATCATCACCCAGGCCCCCGGCACCGGCCGGCGCGCGCGCTTCAGCGCCATGGCGGGAGGCGGCAACACCGTGCAGGGCTCGTTCGTCAGCCACGGCCAGAACGGAAGCCTGCGCTACCGCGCGTCCGCCGCCTACCAGCAGCAGGACAAGTGGAGCCGCGATTACGAGTCCGGCCGTCCGGACTTCGCGCTTCAGGGGCCCGCGGATCCGGACCTGGGGCAGCGCGGGGCTCGCGCCAACCTGTCCACCGTCTACACGTTCGAGGAGGGCCGCGCGATTGGCGTCTCCGGCGGCGTGCACCGCTACCTGACGGAGATCTATCCGCTGGGCCTCTTGCGCAACTACTACATCGACGGACTGGGCGCGTACGCCAAGGCCGACGTGGAGCTGGGCGCCGTGAAGCTCAAGGCGTTCTGGAACCACCTGTCCGGCGACGCAGGTCCCCAGTACGAGGCCATTGGCCAGCGCTCGCTGGGCACCAGCGTCGCGTCCAACGTCTTCAACGGTGAAGCGCTGTACGCGCGCGGCTTCGAGCTGGCCGGTGAGCACCAGGTGAACATCGGCGTGGAGGGCCGCTTGAAGCGCGTGGCCTTCCAGTACCTGGACGACCTGCGCGAGGAGTTCCACGCGGCGGCCTTCGTCCAGGACGAGTGGCGCATCGTGCAGCCGTTGCGCCTCATCGTCAGCTACCGCGTGGACCGCCACCCGCTGCTCGACAAGGGCAACCCGGGCATCGCGCAGTCGCCGCGCCTGTCCGCGGTGTTCCAGCCCATTGAAGGGCACGCCTTCCGCGCGTCCGTGGCCACCGCCTTCCGCGAGCCCACGTTCCTGGAGAGCTACACCCGGCTGCCCGTGCCCGTGCCGGGCGTCAACGGCGTGAGCCTGCTGACCACCGGCAACCGCACGCTGCGCCCCGAGCGCCTCAACGCGCTGGAATTGGGCTGGCGCGGTGAGTCCCCGCGCCTGGGTCTGGACTGGGACGTGGCCCTCTACCAGAACACGGTGAAGGACCTCATCGCCCTCTCGCCGGTGCAGCCCCTGCCCGCCGGCGAATCCTTCGACAGCGGCACCGGCAACTACCTGCTGGGCCGCTCCATGTTCACCAACGAGGCCGCCATCTACACCGCGCGCGGCGTCGAGGCGGGCATCAACGTGTCCCCCATCGACGGCCTGGGCGTGAAGGCGAGCGCCGCGTACCAGCACGTCAGCTCCGACCTTCCGGACGAGGGCCAGTGCGGCACGTGCAGCCAGACGCCGGCCTTCCGGCTCTTCGGCGGCGTCACCTACCGCACGCGCACGGACCTGGAGTTCGGCATCGAAGCGGCGTTCACGACCTCCACCACCTGGGTGGAGCGCGAGCCCTCCGCGTCCGACCCGACGCGCGTGGACCTCATCGCCAACAACCTCCCCGCGTACACCGTCGTCAACGCCCGCGTGGGCTACATCGTGGTGAAGGACTTCGTCTCCGTGGCGCTGCAGGGCAGCCAGCTCGGTGGCGGCCACGCGGAGCACCCCTTCGGCAACCGCATCGAGCGGCGCGTGTTCGCCAACCTCACGGTGACCCCATGAAGCGCGCCCTTCCCTTCCTCGCGTTCACGCTCGCGTCGCTCCTGTCCGGCGGCTGTGATGCCCCGGACGTGGTGCCCACGGCGGACGGCCGCCAGCACACGCGCACGGCCCGCATCGAGGGCAGCCTGGTGGTGCAGTCGCGCGCCCGCGGCAACGCCATCGTGTTCATCTACGACGCGGCCAACCCGCCGCCGCCCGCGGGCTCCGGCCGGCCGATGGCCTTCACCGTCGTCACCGCAGAGGAGCTGTTCGGCGCGTCGCTGGGGGACAGCTCCACGGGCCCCTTCACCGCGCCGTTCTCGCTGAGCCTGGTGGAGCCGGGCCGCTATCTGCTGCGCGGCTTCATCGACGCGGACACCTGCCGGACCCTCCCGCAGCCCTGCCACGTGTCCGACTTCAACCCCTGGTACGGCGTCACCTCCGAGCCCAACGCGGGCGACGTGGGCGGCGGCGCGGTGGACCCCGCCAACGGCGCCACGCGCGTCCTGGAAGTGACGACGGACGCGGACGGCTGGCCCCAGCCGCTCACCGGCGTCTCCGTGTCCTTCGCGGACTCGGCCACCGTGCCCTTCGACCGGCCCGCCTTCCAGACCGCGGACGCGCGCGAGTTCAACACCGCGACCACGCCCCTGAAGACGCTGACGCTCACGCCCCAGGTCCTCACCGGCGCGGTGGACCAGCGGCCTCCGGGCTTCTGGGTGCAGCTGATCGACGCCAACAAGGACGGCATCCCGGACGACGCCAACGGCGACGGCGTGCCGGACTTCTGGCCGCGCGTCATCGTCCGCAAGCTGGCGGACGGCGTGACGGGCTACGTGGACGAGAACGACCTCAACCGCGACGGCATGGTGGATGAGGAGGGTGTGGACTACGCGCGCGCCAATGGCGGCAAGGACGGCAAGCCGGACGTGACCGTGCTGGCGGCAGGCCTGGCGCCCGACGCCCTGCTCGCCGCGCTGCTCGACGAACAGGGGAAGCCCCGCACGCAGCCTGTCTTCGTCCCGCAGCTGGTGGTGGCCATCCGCGCACTGGCGCTGGACGCGCGCGACCCCGCCGCGCCCGCGCCGCTCGCGGCCGTCCCCCCGGGTCGCTACAGCGTCACCCTGCTGCAGTCCACGGGTCAGACGTGGCGGCTGCCCAACGAGCTGGACCCGGCGCTCGCGGAGGCCGTGGGGCTGCCGGGCGTGCAATCCCAGGCCTTCGTGCTGGAGGTCCGCTGAGGTCGTTTTCGCCCTCCCGAAATCGCGGCGCGGTGCCCTGGTTGCTTTGACTTCGCAGGGCCCTTCCGCGACCATGGGCGAAGCCGCTGGAGGCGTTTCCTCCCCGAGGTTTTGATTCCGATGAAGGCCGGTCCTCTCTCCGCCCCCGAAAACGCGCCCTCCCGTCCCACGGGGAGCACGCCCACGGTCCGTCCGACCGGGGGGACCGGCCCGCAGCGCGTGTTGCTGGTGGACGACAGCCGCTCCATCCGGACGCTGCTGAAGATCTACCTCATGGCCCGCAGCTTCGAGTTCCTGGAGGCGGAGTCCGCCGAGGAAGGCCTCAAGGTCGCCGAAGCGGAGCATGTGGATCTCATCCTCACCGACTTCCACATGGACGGGATGAACGGCGCGGACTTCGCCGGGCAGATCCGCGCCAGCACCAACGCCAGGCTGTCCAAGGTCCCCATCCTGATGATGACGGGCGACCCGAACGTGGCGGAGGTGCGCGCGCTGGGCCAGAAGGCCGGCATCAGCGCCTTCGTGCGCAAGCCGGTCAGCTGCGCGCAGCTGATGACGCTGGTGGACACCATCCTCCCGCTGCCCCGCGCCACCGCGAAGTAGCTGAGCTTTGCGCTCAGGCCGGGCGCTCCCGCGCGAGCGCCCGCCGCTTGCGCAGCGCCTCGCCCACGCGCACGGCGAAGAGCAGCGCCAGGACGGCCCCGTAGAGCACCGGCTCCGTGACGTCCTTCTTCACCCGCCACACGAAGTGCACCACGCCCAGCACCGCGGCCACGTAGGCCAGCCGGTGCAGGCGCTGCCACGCGGGGAAGCCCAGCCTCCGCACCCACGTGTTGGTGGAGGTGACGGCCAGCGGCACCAGCAGCAGCAGCGCGGTGAAGCCCACGGTGATGAAGGGCCGCGTGAAGACGTCCTCCGCCATGGCGCGCACGTCCAGGCCCTGATCCAACACGGCGTAGGTGAGGAAGTGCGCCGCCGCGTAGGTGAAGGCCAACAGCCCCAGCGTGCGGCGGATGCGCGCGGGCCACGTCCAGCCCGTCACCAGCCGCACCGGCGTGCACGCCAGCGACCCCAGCAGCACCGCCAGCGCGAAGAGGCCCGTCTGGTTGAGGGCGAACTCGATGCCGTTGGCCCCCAGCTGTCCCTGAGCCCCCTGCACCGCGAGGAGCAGCAGCGGGGAGAGCCCTCCGACGGCGATGGCGGGGTTGAGCCAGGGGAGCTTGGAGGAGGCCATCGTTCAGAAGTCCCGCTTCAGGTCCATGCCGCGGTAGAGGCCGGCCACGGCGTCCGCGTAGCCGTTGAAGGGCAGCGTGGGCCGGCGTGAGGTCTCACCGATGCGGCGCTCCGTGGCCTGGCTCCAGCGCGGGTGATCCACCGCCGGATTGACGTTGGCGTAGAAGCCGTATTCGCGCTTGTTGGTGATGTTCCACGTCGTGGGCGGCTGCTCTCGCGTGAGCGTGATGCGGACAATGGACTTGATGCCCTTGAAGCCGTACTTCCACGGCACCACCAGCCGCAGCGGGGCGCCGTTCTGCGCGGGCAACTGCTTGCCGTACAGGCCCGTGGCCAAGAGCGTCAGCGGGTGCTGCGCCTCATCCAGGCGCAGGCCTTCCACGTAGGGCCAGTTCAGCACCGGGCTCTTCTGGCCGGGCAGCTGCTCCGGGTCCTCCAGCGTGGTGAAGGCCACGTACTTCGCGAAGGACGTGGGCTGCACGCGGTCCAGCAGCTTGCCCAGGGGCAGGCCCAGCCACGGAATCACCATGGACCAGGCCTCCACGCACCGCATCCGGTAGACGCGCTCCTCCAGAGGGAAGGCGGAGATGAGCTGATCCACGTCCACGGTCCACGGCTTGTGGACCTCCCCGTCGATGACGACCGTCCACGGCCGCGTCTTCAACAGGTGCGCGCGGCGGGCCGGGTCGTTCTTGTCCAGGCCGAGCTCGTAGAAGTTGTTGTAGGTGGTGATGTCCTCGTAGGGCGTGCGCGGCTCGTCCGTGCTGAAGAGGCCCTGGGCGGGCACCACCGGCTGGTCCACCGCGCCCGCGTCCGGCACGAAGCCGTCCATGGGCCGGGTGCGCTTCATGCCCAACAGGTACAGCCCGCCACCCACCACCGCGGCCGTGCCCGCGAACAGGCCCGCGTTCTTGATGAACTCGCGGCGGCGCACGTAGAGCTTCTCGGGCGTCACTTCGGAGCCGGGGGGCTCGGGAGGGAGCTTGTCGCGCATGACTCCCTCTATAACGCCCCAGCGCCTTTTCCGGTTACCGCCGGGCGTCCTTCACCCGCCACAGCCGCCACCAGGGCGTGCCGGGGGACTGATGGTGCTCCCAGTGGTAGCCGAAGAAGAAGCACGACAGCAGGGCCCACAGGTGGTTGCGAGGCAGGGAGCGCGCATGGTGCGGCGCCATCCCCTCCGTCTCCGGGCGCCGGTGCGGCAGGTACGTGCCGAAATAGAACAGCTGCACGGTGGCCAGCACCGACGGCAGCACCCAGAAGGCCAGGATGCGCGCCTGGGGCACGCCCAGCCACAGCAGCACGTTGAACTTCAGCGCCATGACCGCGATTTGAAGCCACGTCGTGTAGCGGACCATGAAGGCCGCGAACCACGGCCAGAAGGCCTGCCCCCGGGCCGCGAAGTCCGGGTCGTGCTCGCCGGTGGGGTCCACGTGGTGCGCGCGGTGGTTCACCACCAGCCGGCGGTAGGACAGCCCCGCGAAGAGGAAGCAGGCCAGCATCCCCACCGCCGCGTTCACCCGGCGATGCAGGGACACGGTCCCGTGCATGGCGTCATGCCCGGTGATGAAGAGTCCGGTGGACAGCCACATCTGCAGGAGGACGTGCAGCCAGGGGAGCGGTGAGGCCCACGGCAGCGCGGGCCCCGCCAGCAGCCACGCCAGGTGCCCGCCCCACGCGCCCACCACCGCGAGCGCGAGCACGACACCCCACGGGTCGGGAGGGGCGGGACGGGTGGAGGGCTCGGGCGCCATGGCTCCCTTACTGGCCATGCCCCGCCCCCCGCGCATGGGAAAAGCGCGCGGGTGGGACGGAGCGTGGCCGGGACACTACTTCGCCGCGGGCGTGGACGCGGGGGCGCCGAAGTCCTTCACCAGCGAGTCGGCGGTGACGTAGCGCGGCTCGATGTCCACCGGCACGTTCTTCAGCCGCTCCAGCACCTTCTGCACGGAGGGGCGCACCACGCCCTGCTTCGCGAGCAGCGCCTCCGCGGCGGCGCGGTCGCCCTGGGCCTGGAGCGTCATGAGCTGGTTCGACAGCGACGTGATGGACGCCTGCATCTTGTCCGGCACGACTTCGAAGGTGCCGTCCGCGTTCACCTTCACCGCGCCGGTGTCCAGGAAGTGGTTGAGCTGCAGCGCGATGCCCTTGCCGTGCGCCTCGTCGATACCGAAGCGGATGGAGCGGAACGCGGACGCGAGGAACGTCGTGTACATGGTCCGCTGCAGGTCCTTGTCCAGCGTGCCCTTGTCCACCAGCCGCTGGAGCGCCCACAGGCCGGAGATGTCCGCCTTGGCCTCCTCGATGGCGCTGGAGGACGCCTGCAGCGCCTGACGCACCGTCGTCTGCTTCCCGGCCACGGTGACGTTGTGGGGCCCCAGGCCGTGCATCAGCTCGTGCATGAGGATGTGCGTGAAGAAGGCGTCGAAGGACACGTCCTTGCGGTCCTTCGCGGGCAGCGCCACCTTCGCGATGGGCACCAGCACGCGCTGGAACTTGGCCTCCTGGATGTTCTTCAGCATCACGCGCTTGGTGCCCTTCTCCGCCGCCACGCGCTCGTCGTTGGGCAGGTTGAAGGCCGCCGTCTGCACGCCCCGGTTGCCGTCACCGGACGAGTAGATGCTGTTGATGACGCGGATGGGGGCCAATGCGCCCAGCTTCGGGTTGCGCAGGCCCGGCTCAATCGGGAGGTTGTTCTCCAGCTCCTGGAGCTCCGCGCTGAACTTCGCCAGCTTCTGCGTCTCCACGTCGTCGCGCACGCCGATGAAGGCCTCGAACGCGGCCTTGTAGTTGAACCAGCCGTCCTCGTAGACCTCGTAGGGCCCGATGGTGGGATCCACGCTCGCGTCCAGCTCCATCCACGCGACCTCGCTCGCGTAGTAGTCGTTGGACAGGAACGCCGCCGCGCGCGTCTCCAGGAAGCGCTTCAGCGTGGGCTGCTGGGTGAGCGCCGCCGCCTCACGCAAGAGCTGCGCGGCCATGCCCAGCTCACCCTGGTACTCCACGCTGTAGGGCACGCTCACGAACTTGCCATCCGGCCCCTTGCGCAGCGTGGTGAAGAAGCCCGTGGCCTCGTGCTGCTTCGCCTCCGGCAGGCTCTTCACCCACGCCTCCACCTCCGCCTTGGTGGCGCCGGCGGGATAGAAGTTCCCCTCGTCCGGCTTGGCCGGCACGCCGGGGATGAACGGCTTCGCCTCGTCCAGGCGCGACCAGGGGCCCTTGTTGAGCAGGAACGCGTGCAGCCGCTCCTTGCCCAGGGGCGTGGTGTCCTTCACCAGGTCCAGCAGCAGCGTCTGGTTGCCCGCCCACGCCTGGCTCAGGAAGAGGGGGTCCATGATGCGGGCGGCCTGGAGGACCTTGGCCAGGGCGCGCTTCTCCGCGTCCGGCAGCTTGGACACGTCCACCTTGACGTCCACCGGGGCGAAGCGCGCGGTCATCCGCTTCAGCGTCGGGGCGTCCGGCAGGCGGGCGGGGGCTTCCTGGGCG
>NZ_RAWN01000176.1:0-20097 GCF_003668895.1 Corallococcus sp. AB045 | reverse complement strand
GCCCTCCCCGCCCATCATGCACTGTCACGGTGAGCGCGCAGGTGCCACCCGACGGCTGGGCCGAGGGCGTGAAACTGGCGCTCGCGGAGGTGGCATTCGTCCATGTGCCTGCGCAGTCAGCCGTCCACTGGTAGCTGAGGTTGTCCCCGTCCGAGTCATTCGCGGAGGCCGTCACCTGCGTGGACTGGCCCACCGCGACAGAGGACGGCAGCGCCGTTACCCCGGCGACCTGGGGCCAGGTGTTGAAGTCCACGTTGACGGCCGCGCTGCCGTTTCCGGTGCTCACCGTGATGGTGACGCTGAGGGCAGCCGAGGCGCCCTTGGAGTCCGTCACCGTCAGCGTCAGCACCACGGGGCCGGCGGAGGCCGGCGCCGTCCACGCCGTGGAGAGGCTGGAGGCGGCGCCGAAGCTGCCCGTGCTGGCCGCCCAGGCGTAGGTAAGCGTGTCGCCCGCATTGGGGTCCTCCGCTGTGGCCTGCAGGGCCACCTGGCCGCCGGGATCGACGGTGCCGGGACTGGCCACCAGGGAGAGAATCCGCGGCGCCACGTTCTCGAAGGGCGCCGGCGCATTCACCTCCTGAAGCAGCAGCGTCACCGCCGTCGTCTGCCCGGCCTGGATGGTGACGGGCGTCACCTGGCCTGCGTAGCGCACGGTGTTGGAGGCATCGAAGGCCTGGGCGCTGAAGGTACGGCCGGTGCCCGCGGGCAATTGGCCCAGCACCCCACCCCACTGTCCGCCCGTCTTCACCAGGGCGTCCGTGCGAGTCGTCATCCCCGCGCCCGACACCGTGAGTTCCACCCTCACCACGTCGCTAGCGCTCAGGGCCTGCGGCAGCGTCACCACCGCCTGCGCGCTGCCTTCCGCCTCCTTGGATTGCTGCGCCCCACCGCAGCCGGCCAATGCCAGCACCACGCCCAAGGCCAGACACGCCAGCCCGCTTCGACTCTCTTGCCTCATGGACTGCTCCCCCGGGCGCAACTGGATGAGCCTCCCCGAGAGGCACTCCGCGTCCACGTGGACGGGTGTCTTGCCAGGAGAGGAGCGCGGAACTCTAGTGGGAGTTCCCAGCCTTCGCGCCTGAGTCACCCCAGCGCCACGGTGGTCCAGCCTGACATCCCGGCGCGGACGTCTGTTGAAGATGTCGACTTGACGCTAGACGGCTCAAGCCTCTGGGGCTTCATCTCTATCTTTCCTGCTACGAAGCCGGTGCTCCGGTGAAAGGCCTTTCATGCTGGGAAGGCATTCGCCGGGATTCGCTGTACACACGAACGGAGCAGACATGCGTACGCTGATGAAGTCCCTGCTGGCTGTTTCGGCGGTCCTCTCCCTCGCGCCCACGGCGGCCCTGGCCCTGCCGCCGCAGTGCGATGACATCTGTTGGGACAAGGCTTGCGACTACCCGTGTGCCTTCCACAACCGGTGGGCCACGTGCGCGGACTGGAACATTTTCGAGTGCGCCTCGGGCGTCGTCGCCCCCACCGAGCCCTCGGCGTCGGTGA
The DNA here is from genome assembly GCF_003668895.1 of Corallococcus sp. AB045. Taxonomy (NCBI): domain Bacteria; kingdom Pseudomonadati; phylum Myxococcota; class Myxococcia; order Myxococcales; family Myxococcaceae; genus Corallococcus; species Corallococcus sp. AB045. Next base: position 18,597 of record NZ_RAWN01000176.1, on the reverse strand, counting down.
TGCCGGACGAAGCCCTCCAGGCCGATGACGTCCCGCAGGTGTGCAGCGAGGAGCACCCGGACGCCAGCGCGGAGAGCTGAATACGGTGTGCCGGAGGCACGCCGCGTCATTCCCAGACACCCTGAGAAGGCGCGCCGCGTTGTTCTTCGAATACCATGGGTCCTCGAAGGTCGACTTTCGCCGCATAACCTTCGAGCGGTAACGTTCGTGTCGCGTCGAGAAGCCCTCTCTCCAGCCGCATCACCACGGCTGGACGTGCCGCACGGCGTCCAGCCGTCCCTGGCAAGGCGCGCTGCGTTAATCTCTAAATACTTAGATTCCGCGAAAGCCCACTTTCGCCAGATAACCTTTGAGGTGTAACGTTCGCGTTGCGCTGAGTGGATGTTGTTCACCCCCCTCTCAACGCATACCGAAAGGACCACACCATGAAGATCCTCAAGGCGCTGAGCGACCGCTTTCTGAAGATGTTCCTGTCCGAGGTTCCCGCAGGCGCCTGCGTCCCCTCCAACGGCGAGTGCTGCACCACCAAGCGCAAGGTCCACAACTGTTACGGCATCTGCGTCGCGTCGGTCGGCTGCAAGTAACTTCTGATTCATGACCGCGGCTGGACGCGCCACTTCGGCGTCCAGCCGTCGTCTCAGTGAGGCTCTCCGTTGAGCGCGGTCAATCTCGGTTGTCGCCTGATGCTGTCACTGGTGTTCGTACTCGCCGCCATCAGCAAGGCGCGCGGACGCAAGCCCTTCGAGGACTTCATCCAGACGCTCGTGAACTTCGGTCTGCCTCCCTCCCTGGCGGGCGCGCCGCTCGCGGCCACGTTGATTCTCGCCGAGGCCGCCTCCGCGCTCCTGCTGCTCTTGAACGTGGCCGCGGGTTATGCGCTCGCGCTGGCGCTCCTGGGCGGCTTCACGCTTGGCATTGCATGGGTGTTGCGCCGGGGCGCGAAGGTCGCCTGCCGGTGCTTTGGCGCCAGCAATACCCCCGTGGGCGCGGCGCACCTGGTGCGCAACGGCCTGCTGCTGGCCGTCGCTGTCGTCGGGGCCGTGAGCCACGCGGCGGCCTCGGGCGCGCCCGTGACGGTGGCGATGGGGGCCATCGCGGGGACCGCCGGAGTGCTGGGCGGAGTCTTCGTCACGCGGTGGGATGACCTGGTGTTCCTGATCCGCGGACCGGAGCCCGTGGCCGCGTCGTCGCGAGCCCGAAGGACCTGAGGAAGACGATGGTTGAGATTCTTGTCGTGGGTGGCGCCATCCTCGCCGTGCTGGTGGTGCTCAACCTCTTGCTGACGCTCGCGCTCATCGGCCGGCTGCGCAAACTCCAGGAGACGGTGGCCAACCAGGTCCCCACCCGGGACCCTGCCCTGCCGCTGGAAGGTGACAAGGTGGGCCGCTTCGAGGCGACCACGATGGAGGGCGAGTCCGTCACGGATGCCGTCCTGGCGGACGGGAAGACCCTGATCGGCTTCTTCACCCCCGGCTGCCGGCCCTGCTCCTCGGTGCGCGAGAAGCTCATCGCCTCGCCGCCGGGGATGCCGCTGTTGGCCTTCATCGAGGGCGGGCCCGAGGACCCGGACGTGGTCTCGCTCGGTGCGTCGCTCAAGCAGGTGGCCCGGGTGGCGTACCTGAACGATGGGGACTCCATCACTCGGGCGATAAAACAGGCCGGCTACCCCACCCTCGTGCTCGTCGATAAAGGCGTGGTGGCCGCCGCGGGACACTTCGTGCACGAAGTCCTGCCATGACCGAGCCACGGAACGCGCGGAGGCTCGTGCGTGAGGTGCTGCGCACGGTGCGCGCGGCCGTGGTGCTCCAGTGGCGCTCGGCTCCGCTGGCGTCGGCCTTCGCGTTCGCGCTCACGTTGTGCACGGGCTCCGTGGCGGCTGTGGGCGGGTGGCTCACCAAGCAGTTGCTGGACGAGCTGAGCCGCGGTGCGCTCGCCGACTCGCAGCGGGCGCTCACGCTCGCGGTGGGTGCCGCCGCCGTCGCCGGGGGCGCCATGGCGGTGCTCAACGTCACCGAGTACCTGGCCGGGGTGATCCGCTGGCGCGTCACCATCGAGGTCGAGCGCACCCTCTTCGCGAAGGTGGTGGCGCTGGAGGGCCTGCGCCACTTCGAGGACCCCGCCTTCCACGGCCGGCTTCGCCTCGCGAACGAGGCCGCCCTGGACGCGCCCCAGCAGCTCGCCGAGTTCGTGCGCGCCATGGTGCGCACGCTGGTGTCGGTGGGGACGCTGAGCGCCGTGGTGCTGATGGTGTCGCCGCCCATGGCGTTGCTGCTGCTGCTGGCGGGGGGCGTGGCGCTGGCGGCGCAGCTCGCGCGCAGCCGGTGGCTGGTGGAGCTGACCGAGGCGCTCGTTCCGACGTACCGCTGGCGCGACTTCTACCACTCGCTGCTGGTGGACGTGCGGGCGGCCAAGGAGAGCCGGCTGTTCAACCTGGGGGACCTGCTCCTGGAGCGGATGGTGGCGTCGCTGCGCAAGGCGTCGACCCAGGAGCTGGCCGTGACGCGCAAGGGGTTGGGCGTGCAGGCGGCGCTGTCGCTGCTCACGGCCGTGGTGGCCTCGGTGGGGGCCTTCATCGTCGCGCGAGGGGCCATCCGGGGGCAGCTCCAGCTTGGAGACGTGGCCCTCTTCCTCGCGGCCGTGGCGGGCATCCAGAGCGCCTTCAACGGGCTGCTGTCGCAGATTGAGTTCGCGAGCCGCAGCATCCAGACCTTCAAGAACTACCTCGACATCATCGACCTGCCGGTCCGCGCGGAGGGGCCCTCGCGTCCGGTGGCGCCGCTGCGGCATGGCATCGAGCTGCGCGACATCTGGTTCCGCTACGACGCCCACGGCCCCTGGGTGCTGCGTGGGGTGAGCCTCTTCATTCCGGCGGGCGGATCGGTGGGGCTCGTCGGCGTCAACGGCGCGGGAAAGAGCACGCTGGTGAAGCTGCTGTGCCGCTTCTACGACGTGGAGCGCGGGCAGATCCTCTGGGACGGCGTGGACGTGCGGGAGCTGGATGCGAATGCGCTCTGGGCGCGGATGACGGCGACCTTCCAGGACTTCATGACGTACGACTTCAGCGCGGCGGAGAACATCGGCCTGGGGGACGCGGCCCGGCTGAAGGACGGCGCGCGGATCCGCGACGTGGCGCGGCTGGCGGAGATGGACGACACGCTCGCCTCGCTTCCCGCGGGCTACGACACGCTGCTGAGCCGCGTGTTCGCGGGCGAGGACGACGATGCGCCGGCGGGAGTCTCGCTCTCCGGAGGTCAGTGGCAGCGGGTGGCGCTGGCCCGAGCCCTGATGCGCCAGGACGTGGACCTGCTGGTGCTGGACGAGCCCAGCTCCGGACTGGACGCGGCCGCGGAGTTCCACATCCACCAGACGCTGGAGCGCTACGGCGCGGGGCGCGCGCGTCTGCTCATCTCCCACCGGATGAGCGCGCTGCGGAGCGCGGACATGCTCTACGTCCTCTCCGATGGCCGCGTCATCGAACAGGGCACGCATGACGCGCTGATGGCGGCGGGTGGCGAGTACGCGCGTCTGTTCACGCTCCAGGCCAGCGGCTATCAGGACGAGCGCGTCGCCTCGCGGACCTCGCAGCGGGAGGTCGCGTGATGCTCGCGGCGATGGGCGTGGGCGCGGGACTCCTGCTGGCGGGCGCAGCGCTAGCGGCCTGGGCGCGACGCCGCTGGCTCGTCGTCACGGTGCGAGGCAACAGCATGGCGCCCACGCTGCGCGACGGGCAGCAGCTCCTCGCGAGGCGCCGTGTGGGAGACGGCGGTTACGCGCGCTCGGACGTCATCGTCTTCCTGCTGCCCGCCGAGCGGCTCGCGGTGATGAGCTCGGAGGACCCGCCCTATCTCATCAAGCGGGTGGCCGCCGTCGCGGGAGATCCGGTGCCGGACTGGGCGTGGGCGAAGCTCGGCGCCGATGCCCGGACGTGCGTTCCGTCCGGGAAGGTAGTGGTGTCGGGAGACAACGTCGACAACACCCAGGACTCGCGGCAGCTCGGCTACATCGACGCTGAGGCCATCATTGGCGTCGTGCGGGTCCCGAGCTCCTGACGAGAAGACGGGACCCGCTGGGAATCAGTCCTCCGAGCCCCAAACGCAAGCGCCTGGCGTCTCGTCAGAAATTCAGCACCTGCACCGGCGTGAGGCGAACCGTCCACGTCCCGTCGCCCAATTGGCCATAGTCATTCCTGCCCCAGGCCCAGACGGTGCCGTCCTGCCTCAAGAGGAGCGAATGGTAGAGGCCAGCGGAGAGGGCCGCGACGCCCGTCAGGCCCGGCAGCTGCACCGGCGTGTGGCGCTCCGTCAGCGTCCCGTCGCCGAGCTGGCCGTAGGCGTTGTAGCCCCAGACCCAGACGGTGCCGTCTTGCTTCAAGGCGAACGTGTGGGCGCCGCCAGCAGTGACGGCCGCGACGCCCGTCAACCCCTGCACCGGCGCGGGGCTGAAGCCGCTCCCCCCGTGGCCGAGCCGGCCGTTGCCGTCGTAGCCCCAGGCCCAGACGGTGCCGTCGTTCTTCAAGGCAAACGTCTGACCCCAGCCAGCGGAGAGGGCCGCGACGCCCGTCAAACCCGGCACCTCCGCGGGCGTTGGGCGGGCTGTCGTCGTCCCGTTGCCGAGCTGGCCCCAGTGGTTCGCGCCCCAGGCCCAGACGGTGCCGTCCGACTTCAGCGCCTGGGTGTGGAAGTAACCTGCGTCGACGGCGACCACCCCGGTCAGGCCCTGCACCTGCACCGGCGTGAGGCGAACCGTCCACGTCCCGTCGCCCAATTGGCCATAGTCATTCCCGCCCCAGGCCCAGACGGTGCCATCGTGCTTCAAGGCAAGCGTATGGTCCGCGCCAGCGGAGAGGGCCGCGACGCCCGTCAAGCCCTGCACCTGCACCGGCGTGAATTGGGTCGTCAGTGTCCCGTCGCCGAGCTGGCCCTTGCCGTTATAGCCCCAGGCCCAGACGGTGCCATCGTGCTTCAAGGCGAGCGAATGGGCGCCGTCAGCGGTGAGGGCCACGACGCCCGTCAAGCCCTGCACTTGCACGGGCGTGAGGCGGTTCGTCGTCGTCCCGTCGCCGAGCTGGCCGTAGCCGTTGGAACCCCAGGCCCAGACGGTGCCGTCCTGCTTCAACGCGAGCGTGTGGTGGTCGCCAGCGGCGAAATGCGCTCCGAAGCCCGTGGCGCAGGCGCTCCCTCCCTGGAGTGAGAAGACGTAAGAGGTGGAGAGGCCCAGGGCATTGGTGACGGTCGCCGTCACGGTGGGCGGGGTTCCCAAGGGCAGGCAAGAGGGCGCCGTCCAGAGGACTTCGCTGGTGGTGGCGGTGCTGGTGGCCGAGCCTGGAGCACCCGCGCTGGAGGCCCAGGCGAAGGAGAGCGCGCTGCCCTGCGGGTCCTTCGCCTTCACCCGGAAGACGACGGTGCCGCCGCCCGTGGGCACCGAGGCAACGGACTGGAACGTCTCCACCACCTCGGGCGGGAACTGCGCGGTGGTGGGCGACGTCGAAACGTAGAGGGTGAGGCTGCCCGTGCCCTGCCCGCCCCGGCCGTCCTGCACCAGGACCGTCAGTGTGCAGATGCCGCCGGAGGGCTGGGCCGAGGGCGTAAAGCTGGCGCTGGCGGAAGCGGCATTCGTCCACGTACCCGCGCAGTCGGCCGTCCACTGGTAGCTGAGGCCGTCCCCATCCGCGTCGCTGGCGGAGGCCGTCACCTGGGTGGTCTGGTCGACGGCGATGGAGGACGGCAGGGCCGTCACGCCGACCACGCGAGGCCAGGTGTTGAAGGAGACGTTGACGGCAGCACTGCCGTTGCCGGTGCTCACCGTGATGGTGACGCTGAGGGAAGCAGAAGCCCCCTTGGAGTCCGTCACCGTCAACGTCAGCACCACCTGGCCCGGTGTCGCTGGCGCCGTCCAGGTGGTGGAAAGGCTTGAGGCCGCGCTGAAGCTGCCGGAGGGCGCCGTCCACGCATACGTGAGCGTGTCACCCGCGTTGGGGTCGTCCGCGTTGGCCTGCAGCGCGACCTGTCCGCTCGGGGCGACAGTGCCAGGGCTCGCAACCAGGGAGAGGATGCGCGGCGCCGCGTTTTCGAAGGGCGCTGGAGCATTCACCTCCTGCAGGAGTAGCGTCACGGCTGTCGTCTGGTTGGCCTGGATGGTGACGGGCGCGACCTGCCCCGCGTAGCGCACGGTGTTGGAGGAATCGAAGGCCTGCGCGCTGAAGGTGCGGCCGGTACCCGCAGGCAGCTGGCCCAGTACCCCACCCCACTGTCCTCCCGTCTTCACCAACGCATCCGTGCGTGTTGTCATGCCCGCGCCGGACACCGTGAGTTCCACACGGGTCACATCGCTGGCGCTCAACGCCTGCGGCATTGTCACCACTGCCTGCGCGCTGCCTTCCTGTGCCTGCACCCCTTGTGCGCTATCGCACCCTGCCAATGCCAGGACCAGGCCCAATGCCAGCACGGCAAGCCCGCTTCGACTCTCTCTTCGCATGCATCCCTCCTGCGTGATGTCTGGAATTGCTGATGGGCGGACGCTTCTGGACGTCAGTCTTCCAAGCCCTGCACCCGCACGGGCACGGTGCGGTCGAGGGTCGTCCCATCGCCCAGCTCGCCCTCGGCGTTGTAGCCCCAGGTCCACACGGTGCCGTCCCGCAGCAGCGCCATGGAATGCGCGTCGCCTCCGGCCAGGGCAGTCACCGCCGTCAGTCCTTGCACCTGCACCGGCGTGAGGCTGCCCGTGACGGCCTCATTCCCGAGCTGCCCCGCGGCGTTGCGGCCCCAGGTCCACGCGGTGCCGTCCTGTTTCAGCGCCAGCGAGTGATAGGACCCGGCGGCAATGGCCGACACGCCCGTCAATCCCTGCACCTGCACCGGGACCGGGCTGTTCACGGCCGCCCCATTTCCGAGCTGACCGTCGGTGTTCCGGCCCCACGCCCACACGGTGCCGTCCTGCTTGAGCGCGAGTGAATGGACGAGCCCCGCGGCGATGGCCGATACGCCCGTCAGCCCCGGCACCTGCGCGGGCGTGAGGCGGCTCGCGGTCGTCCCGTCCCCCAGTTGCCCGGAGCTGTTGTAGCCCCAGGTCCACACGGTGCCGTCCTGCTTCAAGGCGAGCGAGTGATAGGTGCTCGCGGCCAGGGCCGTGACACCCGTGAGGCCCGGCACGGACATCCGCTCCGTGCGGCTGACAGTGGTCCCGTCTCCCAGTTGGCCCAGGTTGTTGAGGCCCCAGGCCCAGACGGTGCCGTCCTGCTTGAGCGCGAGTGAGTGGTACGTCCCCGAGGCCAGGGCCATGACACCCGTGAGGCCGGGCAGCGGAGCCGGTGTCACTCGGACCATGTCCGCGGCGTCCCCCAGTTGGCCGGAGTCGTTGTACCCCCAGCCCCACACGGTGCCGTCCTGCTGGAGTGCAAGCGTGTGATAGGCGGTGGCGGATAGGGCCGTGGTTCCCGTAAGGCCCTGCACCTGGATCGGAACGGGCAGGAATCGGTCCACGTTCGTTCCGTCCCCGAGCTGCCCATAACCGTTGTGGCCCCACGCGGACGCGGTGCCGTCCTGTCTCACGATCAGGCTGTGCGCGCCTCCCGCCGCGATCCAGGTCACTCGACTCGGCGAGGGTGTGCACGGCGTGCCGCCTTCCAGGACCATGGAGGCGCTGGCGGACAACCCCAGCGCGTTGTGGACGGTCACCGTCACCGTGAGGGACGTGCCCGAAGAAAGGCAGGCGCCAGCCGTCCAGAGCACCTCACTGGTCGTCGCGCCGTCGCTGGCAGTACCCAACCCGGCCGCGTTGGCGGTCCAGGCAAAGGAGAGCGCGCTGCCCTGCGGATCTCGCGCCCTCGCGCGGAAGACGACGGTGTCACCCTGCGCAGGCACGGTGGCGATCGAGTGGAATGTCTCCACGATCTCTGGCGGGAACCGCCCCGTGGTAGGCGACGTCGTCACGTAGACGGTGAGGCTGCCAATGCCCTGTCCGCCACGACCGTCACGCGCCGCGACGCTGAGCGTGCAGGTGCCGCCAGGAGGCTGGGCCGAGGGCGTGAAGCTGGGACTGGCGGAGGTGGCATTGGCCCAGGTGCCCGCGCAACTGGCCGTCCACTCGTAGCTGAGGCTGTCTCCGTCCGCGTCGCTGGCGGAGGCCGTCACCTGGGTGGACTGGCCTACGACCACAGAGGAAGGCACGGCTGTCATTCCAGCCACCTGAGGCCAGGTGTTGAAGGAGATGTTGACGGCGGCGCTGCCATTGCCGGTGCTCACCGTGATGGTGACGCTGAGGGCAGCCGAGGCGCCCTTGGAGTCCGTCACCGTCAGCGTCAGCACCACGGGGCCCGCGGAGGCGGGTGCTGTCCATGAAGTGGCGAGGCTGGAAGCGGCGCTGAAGCTGCCGGAGGCCGCCGTCCACGCATACGTGAGGGTGTCGCCTGCGTTGAGGTCATCCGCGGTGGCCAGGAGGGTCACCTGGCCGCCCGGGGCCACGGTGGCAGGGCTCGCCACCAGGGAGAGGATGCGCGGCGCGGCGTTGTCGAAGGGCGGCGGCGCGTTCACCTCCTGGAGCAACAGGGTGACCGCCGTCGTCTGTCCGGCCTGGATGGTGACGGGCGTCACTTGCCCCGAGTAGCGGACGATGTTGGAGGCATCGAAGGCCTGCGCGCTGAAGGTGCGCCCGGTGCCCGCGGGCAATTGCCCAAGCACCCCACCCCACTGCCCTCCTGTCTTCACCAGCGCGTCCGTACGCGTTGTCATGCCGGCGCCGAACACGGTGAGCTCCACGCGGGCGATGTCGCTGGCGCTCAAGGCTTGCGGCAGCGTCACCACTGCTTGCGCGCTGCCCTCCGCCACCGCCATGGCCTGACCGCCGCACCCGGTCAGGGCCAGCACGAGGCCCAGGGCCAATACCACCAGCCCGGTTCGACTCTTTCGACCCATGAAACGCTCCAGCACTTGGGACAGTGAGGTCCCGCAGGCCGTGGCTTTGTCACCACGCTTCCAGCGGGCCTCCTCCAGCAAGGGCGCGGGACTTTACGAGTAGTCATTTCGACTTCGCCTCTGAGTCGCTCCCGCGCCACGGAAGTCGCTCGGGACTCTCCGTGTTCGTCCCTCTCAAGCGCTACCCAACAGGGTGGATCCACACTCCCTGGTGACGAGCCATGCCTCACGGTGAGTCGGACAGGTTCGCGCCTCCCGAGGCCCAAGGCTGTGCTGGCCCGGCAGGTGAAAAACCTGTCCGACAGTCGGACAGGTTCGCGGTGCTCGAGGCCCGGGGGCGCGCTGGCCCGATGACGCGAACGGTCGGCCCGGCGTTCGGGGCTACCGAGTTGTCTCAGCCCGCTCGGATCCGATCGAACTCCACGGCGCAGTGCGCTGAGAACACCTTCACCTCGTGCCCATGCGCGCGTACCAGGCCGCGCAGCCGCTCCTGGTTCTGGAGCCGCACGGCGTTGTCCTCGGAGTACAGCCGCTGGAACAGCGCCACGCCCCACGGGCTCCTCGGCGCGACCGGGTCCACTTCGTGGTGGCTGAAGTACGCGTCCCCCGCGTGCAGCATCCAGCCTCCGGGCCCCTTCACCGCGACGCCGCAATGGCCCGCCGAGTGGCCCGTCAGCGGCACCAGCAGCACCTCCGCGTCCAGGCCTGGAATCACCCGCACCGCCTCGAAGCCGAACCAGCGCTCACCGTCCACCGCGTACCGGCTCCACTTCGGCCCGTGGGCCCACTGCACCGGCTTGTAGCCGTGCCTCGCGCCCGACACCGGAGGCACCACCGCCGCGGCGTGTTCTTCCGCGAAGACGTGGACCTGCGCGTCCGGGAAGTCCACCAGGCCTCCGACGTGATCCAGGTCCAGGTGCGTGGGCACGATGTGCCGGACGTCCTCGCGTCGGAAGCCCAGCCGCTCCACCTGGGCCAGCGCCGTCTCCGCCGGGTCCAACCGGGGCGTGTTCCGTCTCACGAAGCGCTGTCCCAGCCGCCCCCTCGCGTCCTGCACATCCCGGGTCCCCAGGCCCGTGTCCACGAGCACGAGCCCCCGGGACGTCTCCAGCAGCAGGCAATGGCAGACCATCCGGGCCCGCTCGAACAGGCCGCCCGAGCCCGTGACGAACCGGGCACTGGCGGGACACAGGGTTCCACAGTTGAGGTGATGGATTCGCATGCCCGGCAAGGTACGGACCGGGCCCCGGTCCCCGATTGGAGGAATCGGCCATCCGGCACGGGCCCCGGGTTGAAGCGAGGGTCCGTCCGTCCCATGCTTCCCCACGCATGGCCGCTCTGGCTGACAACGCGCTGGCTCCTCGGGCCGACCTGTCCCGCTTCGTCCAGCGCGTGCGCGTGCTCTGGCGCGGTCCCTCTTCGGGCGACTACGTCCGTGTGCCAGACGGCACCGTGGAGCTGGTGGTCCGCGTCACCTCCTCCACGTGCGATGTGCACGCCCTGGGGCCTCGGGAGCAGGTGGTGCGCAAGGCGCCCTCGGAGGTTCCGCCCGACACGCTGGGCATCCAGTTCAAGCCCGGCGGCGCCTACCCCTTCTTCGGCCTGCCCATGTCGGAGCTCGCCCACCGGTCGCTCTCCATCGACACGCTCTGGGGCAAGACGGACGGCGCCCGGCTCCGCGAAGCGCTCGCGGAAGCTCCCTCCTCCCAGGCCCGCCTGCGCACGTTGGAGGCCGCGCTCGTGGATCGGCTCCACCGGGACGACGTCTACGAACCGGCCGCCGCGTACCTCGTGCGGCGCGGCATCCGCTTGCTCACCGGCTCCGGTGAAATTCCTCGCGTCGCGGATCTGGCCCGCACGCTCGGCGTGAGCGAACGGCACCTGCGGCGCACCTTCGACGATGTGCTCGGCATGGGACCCAAGTCCTACGCTCGGCTCGTGCGCTTCCAGCGCGCGCTCCAGGCCTCCACCGCCCAGGGCGCGCGGCCGGACTGGGGAAGCATCGCCGCCGGCGCGGGCTACTATGATCAGGCCCACCTGATCGCGGACTTCCGGGCCGTGCTGGGCACCACACCGGGGGCATGGGCGCGCGCACGGGCGGCCTGAGCGGGCTCGGACGCGCTGCGTCGGGACCCGGCGGGTGGGGAAAGCGCCTGCCCTGTGAGCGTCCCAGGGAATCGTTCGGGCGCTCGGACGTTATGCGGCAGGCGTGGGCGTTTTCCCAGCTTGACCGACGCTGGGCCATCCCTCACAAACGCCCCGTCCCCGCGGAGCTCCGTCCCGCGGCCCGAAAGGATCCCATTCAATGAAGCGATTGGTCGTCATCGCCGCCCTCGTGGGTGCCGCTCCGGCGCTCGCCGATGAAGGCATGTGGACGTACAACAACTTCCCCGCCGCCAAGGTGAAGGAGAAGTACGGCTTCCAGCCGGATCAGCAGTGGATGGACAAGCTCCGCCTGGGCGCGGTGCGTCTGGCCGGCGGTTGCTCGGCGAGCTTCGTGTCGCCGGACGGCCTGGTGATGACCAATCACCACTGCGCGCGCGGCTGCATCGAGCAGCTGTCCACCGCGAAGCAGGACTACCTGGCCAACGGCTTCTACGCGAAGACCCAGGGCGAGGAGAAGCAGTGCCCGGCGATGGAGGTGAACCAGCTCGTCGAGATCACCGACGTCACCGAGCAGCTCAACAAGGCCACCCAGTCGCTGACCGGCAAGCAGTACTCGGACACGCTGAAGGCCGAGATGTCCAAGGTGGAGAAGGCCTGCGCCAACGGCGACGACAAGGTGCGCTGCGACCTGGTCACGCTGTACCAGGGCGGCAAGTACAACCTGTACAAGTACCGCCGCTTCCAGGACGTGCGCCTGGTGTTCGCCCCGGAGCACGCCATCGCCTTCTTCGGCGGTGACCCGGACAACTTCGAGTTCCCCCGCTACGACCTGGACGTGACGTTCGTGCGCGTCTACCAGGACAAGCAGCCGGTGAAGACGCCGGACTACTTCAAGTGGTCCGAGAGCGGCGCGAAGGAGAATGATCTCACGTTCGTGGCCGGCAACCCGGGCCGCACCTCGCGCGCGCTGACCATCGCGGAGCTGGAGTACACCCGCGACGTGTCCCTGCCCAAGACGCTCATGTACCTCTCCGAGCTGCGCGGCATGCTCACCGAGTTCCAGAAGCGTGGCCCCGAGCAGAAGCGCATCTCCAGCAACCTCCTCTTCGGTGTGGAGAACGGCCTGAAGGCGTCCAAGGGCCGCCACGAGGCGCTGCTCGACAAGAAGTTCTTCGCCTCCAAGGTCGCCGCGGAGCAGGAGCTGCGCAAGAAGGTCGACGCGAACCCCGAGCTGAAGAAGAAGTACGCCGCCGCCTGGGACGAGATCGCCAAGGCGGAGGCCCAGCTGCTCACCCTCCGCAAGGACCTGAACTTCCTCGAGCAGGGCAATGGACTGTCCTCCGGCCTGTTCCACACCGCCAGGGCGTTGGTGCGCGCTGGCGACGAGCTGCCCAAGGACAACGGCCAGCGCCTGCGCGAGTTCAACGACGCCAACCTGACCGCCCTCAAGGCGCAGCTCTTCAGCCCCGCGCCCATCTATCCGGAGCTGGAGATCGCCCGCCTGACGTTCGGCCTCACCAAGATGCGGGAGGAGCTGGGCGCCAAGCACCCGTTCGTGAAGAAGGTGCTGGGCAAGGAGTCCCCGGAGCAGGTCGCCACCCGCGTGGTGAAGGGCACGAAGCTCATCAACCCGAAGGCGCGCCAGGCGCTCTGGGACGGCGGCAAGAAGGCCGTGGACGCGTCCAAGGACCCGATGGTCCAGCTGGCCCTGCTGACGGATCCGGACGCCCGCGCCATCCGCAAGAAGTTCGAGGAGGACGTGGAGTCCATCATCAAGAAGAACAGCGAGCTCGTCGCCAAGGCGAAGTTCGACATCTACGGCACCAGCCAGTACCCGGACGCGACCTTCTCCCCGCGCGTGTCCTTCGGCTCGGTGAAGGGCTACACGGATGAGGGCCAGCAGGTCGCCCCCATCACCCAGATGTCCGGCACCTTCGAGCACGCCACGGGCCAGGAGCCGTACGCGCTGCCCAAGTCGTGGCTGAAGTCGGAGAAGGTCATCACCGGCACCACGCCGATGAACTTCATCACCACCAACGACATCATCGGCGGCAACTCCGGCTCGCCCGTGGTGAACAAGAACCAGGAGGTCGTCGGCCTGGTGTTCGACGGCAACATCCAGTCGCTGGGCGGCGAGTACGGCTTCGACGAGTCCGTGAACCGCACCGTGGCAGTGCACTCGGAGGCCATCATCGAGGCGCTCCAGAAGATCTACGGCGCCACCCGCGTCCTGGAAGAGCTGCGCCCCGGCAGCACCAAGGTCGCGCCGGTGAAGGCGAACCCGGCGGGGTAGTCCTCCCGCAGGCATCCTGAAGCACCCCAGAGGCTGCCCGGTTCGCTCCGGGCAGCCTCTTCGTTCATCCTCCGTCAGGGAGAGCGGCGACCTGCCGTGAACGCATGGTGCCCCGGCACTTCCCCCGGGGACAGGAGGCATATGGACGCGCGCGCCGAGCAGTTCATGCGGGACGGGTTCCTTCGCATCGACGGGGCCTTCCCCCGGGAGGTCGCGGACGAAGCCCGGGCCCTCCTCTGGCGGGACACGGGGTGTGATCCGGACCGGCCCGCCACCTGGACCCGCCCCGTCATCCGCCTGGGCATGTACCCCCAGAAGCCCTTCGTGGACGCCGCGAACACCCCCGTGCTGCACGCGGCCTACGACGAAATCGTCGGCGCCGGCCGGTGGCTGCCACTCCGGTCGATGGGCACGTTCCCCGTGCGCTTCCCCTCCCCGGAGGATCCAGGCGACGCGGGGTGGCACATCGACGTGGGGTTCGACTTCGACAAGCCGGACTTCATGGACTGGCGCGCCAACGTCGCCTCGAAAGGCCGGGCGCTGCTGATGCTCTTCCTCTTCTCCGACGTGGGCGAGGACGACGCGCCCACCCGCATCCGCGTGGGCTCGCACCAGGACATCGCGCGGTTGCTGGGCCCGGCGGGCGAGGCGGGCCTGACGCTCCGTCAGCTCGCGGCCAATGGCTTCGCGGAGTCCGCCCACCGAGGGGAGGTGCTGGCCACGGGCGAGGCGGGCACGGTGTACCTGTGCCACCCCTTCCTCGTGCACTCGGCCCAACCCCACCGGGGAACGCGGCCGCGCTTCATGGCGCAGCCGCCGCTCTTGCCCCGGGAGCCCCTGAGCCTGGCCCGGCTCCCGGAGGACACGTCGCCGGTGGAGGAAGCCATCCGGCGCGCGGTGACGTAACGCCCTACCGCCTCACTCCCACTCGATGGTGGCGGGCGGCTTGGACGAGATGTCGTAGACGACGCGGTTGATGCCGCGCACCTCGTTGGTGATGCGCGAGGAGATCTTCTCCAGGATGGGGAACGGGATGCGGGCCCAGTCCGCCGTCATCCCGTCCACGCTGGTGACGGCGCGCAGCACGCAGGTGGACTCGTAGGTGCGCTCGTCGCCCATCACGCCCACGCTCTGCACCGGCAGCAGCACGGCGAAGGCCTGCCACACTTCCTTGTACAGGCCGGCCTTGTGGATCTCCTCCTGCACGATGGCGTCCGCGCGGCGCACCAGGTCCAGGCGCTTCTCGTTCACCTCGCCCAGCACGCGGATGGCCAGGCCCGGGCCCGGGAACGGCTGGCGGGAGACCATCTCGTCCGGCAGGCCCAGCTCGCGGCCCAGCGCGCGGACCTCGTCCTTGAAGAGCTCGCGCAGGGGCTCCACCAGCTTGAGCTTCATCTGCTCCGGCAGGCCGCCCACGTTGTGGTGGCTCTTGATGGTGACGGACGGGCCCTTCCACGACACGGACTCGATGACGTCCGGGTACAGCGTGCCCTGCGCCAGGAAGCCCGCGTCCTGCACGTCGCGCGAGGCCTCCTCGAAGACAGCGATGAACTCCCGGCCGATGATCTTCCGCTTCTGCTCCGGATCCGTGACGCCGGCCAGCTTCGACAGGAAGCGCTCGCGCGCGTCCACCGTCTTCAGCGGCACGTGGAAGCGGTCCACGAAGAGCGCCTCCACCTGCGCCCGCTCACCCTGACGCAGCACGCCGTTGTCCACGAAGATGCACTGGAGCCGGGGGCCAATCGCCCGGTGCAGCAGCAGCGCCGCCACGGAGCTGTCCACGCCGCCGGACAGCCCGCAGATGACGCGGCCTTCGTCACCGACCTGCTTGCGGATGGTCTCCACCGCCTCGTCGATGAAGCCCTTCATCGTCCACGAACCAGAGACCTTGCAGTCGTTGAAGAGGAAGGCGCGCAGCATGGCCTTGCCCTGCGGCGTGTGGACCACCTCCGGGTGGAACTGGAAGCCGTACCAGGGGTTCGTCTTGTGGGCCGCCGCCGCGAAGGGCGAGTTGCCGCTGCGGCCGATGGCCTCGAAGCCGGGAGGCAGCTCGTCCACCCGGTCGCCGTGGCTCATCCACACCTGCACCTGGTCGCCCGGGCGGAACTCCGCGAAGGGGCCTCGCGCGGAGAGCACCTCCACCGCCGCGCTGCCGAACTCGCGGTGCGCGCCCCGGTCGATGCGGCCGCCCAGGAGCTTGGCGAGGAGCTGGAGGCCGTAGCAGATGCCCAGCACCGGGACGCCGGCCTCGAAGACGTAGGGGTCGCAGCGCGGGGAGCCGGGCGCTTCCACGGACGCCGGCCCTCCGGAGAGGATGATGCCCTTCGGCGCGAACTGCCGGATGTCGGCGGCGGGGAGGTCCGGGCGGTGGATCTCGCAGTACACGCCCAGCTCGCGCACCCGGCGGGCGATGAGCTGGGTGTACTGGCTCCCGAAATCAAGGATCAGGATCTTCTCGGAGTGCAGGTCCACCGGCGATTCTCCCAGGGGGCGTCGTTGACGGGTGGGGGCCCTTATCGCTACAAACTTCGGGAAATCAACGCTGAAAGGCCGTCAATTGTTCGTGCGCCGCCTGTCCGCTTCCACTGCAGCAGCCATGCTCCTCCTGTCTTCCTCGGGGTGCGTGAAGGAGATCACCTCCGACGAGCGTCTGGAGCGTGACACCCGCAGCGTCGCGGTGAAGGACGCGCCGGGGGTCGAGGCGCTGTCCAAGCTCACCTGCGACGACACCTCCGCGCCCCTCAACAAGGCCCGGGACGTGAACCGCCCGGAGTCCGACCGGCTGGTGGACTACGTCAATCTGTACTCCTCCCTGAAGGACCGCACCCACACCTTCGAGGAGGCCATGGCCCGCAACCCGGACCTGAGCTACCGCGAGGGAAGCCAGAACCTGGTCAACGCCAAGGACGCCTGCATCCAGCAGACCGCGGACGTCCGGGTGGAGTTCGAGACCTACCTGCGTGAGCTGGTGGCCGTGCCCACGGTGCAGGAGATCAAGGGTGGCAACACCGTCACGGTGGCCCGCCTGGACTTCGGCACCCTGAAGAAGGCCATCGAGACGCTGGACCCGGACGACCGCGAGTCGCTCCTCCAGAGCGTGAACTCGGCGGAGAAGCGCGTGTCCGCCACGGCCGCCCCCGCCGAGGACACGTCCACCACGGGCGGCGGCAAGCGTCGCGGCAAGTAGTCGCCCGCTGTCCTCCCCCGGCGCCTTGGCCGGGGGAGACTCCCCTGCCCCGAAGCCTCCCGGTGACGGTGAGGCCCTGGGGCGGTGGAAGCCCTACTCCATCCGGTAGTTGGGCGCTTCCTCGGTGATGATGACGTCGTGCACGTGGCTCTCCTTGAGCCCGGCGGACGTGATGCGCGTGAAGGTGGCCTTCGTGCGCAGGTCCTCGATGGTGGCGCAGCCCACGTAGCCCATGCCGCTGCGGATGCCGCCCAGCATCTGGTGCACGTTCATGGAGAGCGTGCCCTTGTACGGGACGCGGCCCTCGATGCCTTCCGGCACCAGCTTCACCGCCTCCACGTCGGACTGGAAGTAGCGGTCCTTGGCGCCCTGCTTCATGGCGCCCAGGCTGCCCATGCCGCGGTAGCTCTTGTAGCTGCGGCCCTGGTACAGGATGACGTCGCCGGGGGACTCCTCCGTGCCGGCGAACAGCGAGCCGATCATCACGGAGCTGGCGCCCGCGGCGAGCGCCTTCACGATGTCGCCCGAGTACTTGATGCCGCCGTCGGAGATGATGGGAATGCCGTGCTTGTCCGCCTCGCGGGCGCAGTCATCCACGGCCGTCACCTGGGGCACGCCCACGCCGGCCACCACGCGGGTGGTGCAGATGGAGCCCGGGCCGATGCCCACCTTCACCGCGTCCACGCCCGCTTGAATCAGGGCGTGCGTGCCCTCGGCGGTGGCCACGTTTCCGGCGATGAGGTCGAAGCCCTTGAAGTTCTTGCGCGTGTCGCGCACGCCTTCGATGACGCCCTTCGAGTGGCCGTGCGCGGTGTCCACGACGATGACGTCCACGCCCGCCTTCACCAGCGCGTCGATGCGGGCCTCGCGGTCCGGGGACACACCCACGGCGGCGGCGCAGAGCAGGCGGCCCTTGGCGTCCTTGGCGGCGTACGGGTGGGTGCGGCGCTTCTCGATGTCCTTGATGGTGATGAGGCCCTTGAGCTCATAGGCCTCGTTGACGACGAGGAGCTTCTCGATGCGGTGCTCGTGCAGCAGCTTCTGGGCGTCGTCCTGGGCGATGCCCTCGTGGCCGGTGACGAGCTTCGTCGTCATCACGTCCTCGACCTTCTGGGACAGGTTCTTCTCGAAGCGCACGTCGCGGCTGGTGAGGATGCCCACCAGGCGCTTGCCCTGCACCACGGGCACTCCGGACACGCCGTGAACCTTCATCAGCTCCAGGGCGCGGGCGAGCGGCGCCTTCGGGTCGATGGTGATGGGGTCCACGACCATGCCGCTCTCGAACTTCTTGACCTTGAGGACCTCCAGGGCCTGCTGCTCGGGCGTCATGTTCTTGTGGATGACGCCGATGCCGCCCTCCTGGGCCATGGCGATGGCGGTGCGCGCCTCCGTCACGGTGTCCATGGCGGCGGACAACAGGGGCACGTTCAGCCGGATGTTGCGGGTGAGGCGAGTGGTGAGGTCGGCATCACGCGGGGTGACGGCGCTCTCACCGGGCAGCAGGAGCACGTCGTCGAAGGTGAGGGCCAGCCGGATATCGTGGTTCAACATGGGGGCTCCCGGAGGCCCCGCGGGGCACCAGCGCCCGGCGGGTGCGTGTCCATACGGTTTGCGCGGCTGCCGCGCAACGGAAGAAGGTTTTTTGCCGCTCGTTCCCGGAAGGTTCAGGTGATACTCGGTGTCCCACCAACACTTATTGGGACTTGGACCGGGCCTTGGCGGAATTGAATCAAGCGGGGGCGGTCGGGCTGGTGGTGAAGCTGCCCTTCGCCACCCCCGAGGAGTTCCTCGCGAAATACGGGGGCAACATCACCCGGGGCGGCATCTATTTGCGCGCCAAGGCAGTGCGCCCCCCGGGCACGGCCGTCACCCTGGACCTCCGCCTGGCAGGCGGCGACCGGCTCCTCTACACGACGGCCATCGTCCACTTCGTCACGGGCCAGCAGGGCCAGGGCATCTCCGGCATGGGCCTGAAGTTCGGGGAGGCGGATCCCGCGACCCGCCGGTTCCTGGACGCCGCGGTCGCCATCCTCCCGCACGCCCAGTCGGAGTTGCCGCCCGTGCCCAACGGCGTGGGCCCCCCGGACTACACCGTGCCCGCC
>NZ_RAWN01000175.1:0-20202 GCF_003668895.1 Corallococcus sp. AB045 | reverse complement strand
GGGGACGACGTGGGGTGGGGGGAGCGCCCCCGCGTCAGTAGCCGACCGAGTTGAAGAGGAACGGATACGTGATGATGACTTGGCCGCCCTTGGGAGCTGGGAACTGCCAGCCCTTCAGGCTGCTGAGGATGCACGCCTCGACGGAGGCGTTGCGGAGGGTGGAGGACTTCGTCTTGGCGGAGGCGACGCGGCCGTTGAGCCCGATGGCCCACTCCAGCACCACCTTGCCGGCGAGGCCGGGGTCCTTGAGCAGCGCGCGCTCGTAGCAGCCGTGCACCTCATTGAGGTGGCTGTTGATGACCTTGGCCACGGCTTCGCGGTCCACGGTGCCCTGGGTGGAGGAGATGCTGCGCGCGGTGGCGCGCGTGACGGTGCCGCCCACCGCGCCCTTGCCCACGCCGCCCGCGCCCAGCGCGCCAATGCCGCCGCCGCCCTTGCCGCGCAGCAGCTCCGCGCCCAGGGTGGCGCCGCCGCCCTTGCCGCCGCCGCCCAGGCCGAAGGTGCCCAGGCCCGCGTTGGCGATGGGCGCCTTGCCGATGAGGCCCGCGAGTTTGTAGTTGGTCTGCTTGGCGTTCTTGCTGCCCGGGCCGCTGCCCAGCTTGTCCACGGCGGCCAGCAGGTCGTTGGTGGCGGGGCCCGCGGCGGACAGCTTCGCGAGCGCCTTGAGCGCCTTGCTCTCCGGCGCGGCGGCCACGGCCTTGGGGACCTGCACTTCCTTCACGGGCTTGGGAGGAGCCTTCTCCGCGACGACGGGCTTCTCCTTCGCGGGCTCCTTCTTCTTGAGGGTCTCGAGCTTCTTCTTGGCCTCTTCCTTCTTCTTGGGCTCGGGGGCGATGAGGCGCAGCGCGACGGGCGGCAGGTTCTTCTGGGTGAAGTCCGCGGTCGCGGGGCCTTGTGGCCGGGTGGCGATGAACCAGCCCAGGCCGCCGCCGAAGATGGCGAGGAAGAAGAGGGTGAGCCAGGGCAGGCCCTTGAGCGGGTTGACGAAGATGCGCTCGGGGGCGGGGGCCGCGTAGGCGACGAGCGACATCTTGCCCTGGGTGAGGCGGGCGGCGGCGCCATCGCGCAGGGTGACGAAGCGGCGGCTGCCGTCGGACTCGAGCGCGGCGGTGGTGACGGGGGCGAAGTGGCCGTCGCTGTGCGCCTTCTCCACGTCTGTGCCGGGGGGCACGAAGAGGCGGTAGTTGCCGTTGACGGACTCGGCGAGGGTGAAGTCGTCACCTTCCGGGAGGGTGAAGCCCCACAGCGGCATGGGGGCCAGCTCGTCCACGGCGGCCTTCACGGGCTTCTTCGCGTCCGGGACGAAGCGGCGCGCGTCGCGGCGCACGGCGCCCCAGTACAGCTCCAGGTAGAGCTGGGCCGCGCCCTTGCCCGGGCCGATCTTCGGCGCGTGCGTGGGGCGGCTGGCCGGGGCCTTGTCGAGGACGAGGGGGCCGGAGGTGGGCGCGGCGACGTCCGTGTCCAGGTCCGCGAGCAGGTCGTCCACTGCGAGCAGGCTGGGCATGACCTCCGACGGAGGACGGCGCCGCGCGGAGGGGACGGTGCCCGCGGGAACGGCGGGAGCGGGAGCCGGCTTCGACGCCGCGGGCTGAGCGTGCGCGGCCTGTTGCGCGTGAGCCGCCTTCGCGGCCTGCTGGGCCTGTTGCTGCGCGAGAGCGGCCTGCTGGGCCTGTTGCTGCGCGAGAGCGGCCTGCTGCTGTGCGTACGCGGCCTGCTGCGCCTGCTGTTGTGCCAGCGTGGCCTGCTGAGCCTGCTGCTGTGCGTACGCGGCTTGCTGCGCCTGCTGTTGTGCGTACGCGGCTTGCTGCGCCTGCTGTTGTGCCAGCGCGGCCTGCTGAGCCTGCTGCTGGGCGTAGGCGGCCTGCTGGGCCTGCTGCTGCGCGAGCGCGGCTTGTTGCTGCGCGTGTGCGGCCTGCTGGGCCTGCGCGGCTCGCTGAGCCTGCTGCTGGGCGTAGGCGGCCTGCTGCGCCTGCTGTTGCGCCAGCGCGGCCTGCTGCTGCGCGTAGGCGGCTTGTTGCGCCTGCTGTTGGGCGAGCGCGGCCTGCTGAGCCTGTTGCTGCGCGGCGTGCTGAGGCGCGAAGCCATTCGCGGGCCCGAACGCGTGCGTCGCCCCGTTGCCTCCGTTCAGGGGCGCGGCGGGCGGAGCCCCCGCACCTCCGAGGAGCGCGGCGACCTCGGGCGGCGGCTGCGGCTTGGACTCGACGGGACGCTGGTTGAGGATCCGCGTCTTCAGGACGAACGGACCGCACAGCACCTCGTCCACGGAGCGGATCTCACAGGCGGTGACCTGGTGCCCGTTGACGAAGACGCCGCTGGCGCCGCCGCCCGCGTCCTGGATCGCGGTGCGGCCGTTCTGGAAGTACAGCAACGCATGGCGCGGCGACACGGACGCGTCGTCCAGCCGCAGGTCCGACGACGCATCGGAGCCGAGCGCGTAGGTGCCGGGGACGAAGACCTCCGTCCCCACCAGGAGGCCGTCGCGGAGGATGACGACTTGCAGGACGCTGGGCTGGCCGCTCAACGGTGACGCTCCCTTCGAGGGGTGATGGGCGGTACGGCCCTACTGATCGTAGACGGTGGCGAGCGTCTCCGAGCGGAAGCTGTCGCGCTCGCGGAGCATCGACCGCGTCTTCAATTCCTTGCGGTCATACAGGTACACGGCGCCGGACTTGTTCGTCTGGCCCTGGATGAGCCGGTCGTCGAAGTCGATGCGCGACGGGCCGCGCTGCGGCGGCGCGGACGACGCGGCGGCCGAGGCATCCCCCGTCACAGGGTCCGTGACGGCGGTGCTCGACTTCGTCTCGATGCGCGGGGGCGCCTTGCTCGAGCCCTTCTTGGCCTTGGGTGCCTTCGCGGCCTTCGTCTTGGAGGCGCGTGCACGCCCCTGGGCCCAGGCATCGTTCGCGGGGGAGAGGGGACCGAAGCCGAGCACGCTGGCGACGGCACAGAAGAGGAGGAAACGTCGCATCATCAACAGGTTAAGCGATGCGAGCCCCGACCTGTCAACGCACACTCCAGCCCCATGGCATGGCCTGTGGCGATCAGGTGTGGGGGGCAGTCCACCTCACCTGGGGCGGACTCTCCACGACTCGTCCTTCTTCGTGCCGGTACGCTGGAAACGTCCCGTGGGGTTCCCTCCGAGCGGCGCCTCCCCAGCATGCGAGCAGACGTGGCACGAAGTCATCGTGACACGGTGGGCGGATGGAGGATGCTCGCGCGCGGGAGGCATGCCCACGCGTGATAGGTGTCACTCGCAATCGGGGATGGATCGCGGCCGTGCTCGGAGCCCTGGTGCTCCTGGGCCTCGGGGTCTTCGTATTGAAGCCCCCGAGCAGCCCCGCGCCAACGCCCGCGCCAGCGCCGTCCGCCGCTCCCGCTGAACCGCGCCCCATCCTCCAGGCGGTGGGCCCGAAGCTGACCAGCAACCAGACCTCGCAGCCGCTCGCCCTCTACGGAGAGAACCTGGTGCCGGGCCTGCGGCTGGTGCTCGGCGCGCCCCTGTCGCGGGAGGTGCCGCTCACGGTGGTGGACTCGCGCCATGGCTACGCGAGGCTCCCCCCCGACCTCAAGCTCCCCGAGGGCACCTTCCAGACGGACGTGCAGCTGTCGCTCGCCGCGACCGGTCCCCGGCCCACGGGCACCGCGCGGCTCACCCTGGTCAACGACGCGGCCTTCCCGGACCTGATGGCGATGGCGCTGTCCCCGGACGGGCGCACGCTCTTCGTCGCGTCGCCGCCCACGGACACGGTGTTCGCGCTGGACGTGGAGTCCGGCCGCGTGGAGGCGATGGCGGTGGGGGACGGGCCGTCCGCGCTGGCGACCTGGAAGGACGCCAGCGGCCATCCCTGGTTGGGCGTGGCCCACCAGTACGGCGCGGAGCTCTGGCTGTACGCGCTGGACGCGCCGGAGCGGAAGGCCCGGGTCGTCCCCGCGCCCCCGGGTGTGTGGGGCCTGGAGGTGGATGGGGCGAAGGGCGTGGCCTTCGTCGCCGAGCACCACCGCGACACGGTGCACGCGCTCGCGCTGGAGGATGGCCGGGAGAAGTGGAGCGCGGCCGTGGATCCGAACCCGCGCGCGATGGCGCGGTGGAACGGACTGCTCGCGGTGGGCAGCCTCCAGACGGGGCAGGTGGTGCTGCTGCGCCAGGACGACGGCCGGGAGCTGGCGCCGGTGGTGCCGAAGCCCGGCGTCCCCATCATCGGAGGCACCACGGAGGCCTTCTCCGCGCAGGTGATGGGTGGCAAGGCGCCGCGAGCCCTGGTCGCGAGCGACCGCCTGAAGCGCCTCTTCATGTCGAGCCTGGGGCCGAACGTGGGGCCCAACGCCCAGCGCATGGAGGTGAGCGCGAACAGCGGCGTCGCGGTGCTGGACCTGGACCGGCAGGAGGTGGTGCGGCACCGGGGCTTCGGCGCGGGCGTGACGGAGGGGCTGGCGCTGGATGACCGCGCCGGGCTGCTCTACGCGGCGGACGTGGGCCTGGGCCAGGTGCGGGTGCTGGACGCGAAGGCGCTGGTGAAGGGCGACGCGGCCGCGCGCGAGGCGGTGCTCCAGACGCTGCCCGTGCCCGCGCCGGAGGGCACTCCGTGGATCCGCCCCGTGGAGGACCTGGGCACGAAGGGCAGGGCGGGGCTGGAGCTGCACTCCGGGCCGCGCTCGCTGGCGCTGTCCCCGGACGGACGCACGCTCTACGTGCTCAACCGCTTCACGGGCACGGTGGCGGTGGTGGACGTGAGCGAGGCGCGGGCGGGCAGGGCGCGCGTGACGCGGCAGTGGCCGGTGGTGGACGTGCGCTCGCGCGAGCAGCGCCGGCTGGGGCAGGTGCTCTACTTCGCCGACGTGGGGCGCACGGGCATGAGCTGCGACGCGTGCCACATCGAAGGGCACACCGGCGGCGTCTTCTTCGAAAAGACGCGCCCCATGCGCATCTACCGGTCCACGACGGCCCTGGGCAGCCGGGACACGCCGCCCTACTTCACGCCCGCGAGCACGCGCAGCCTCGCGGAGACGGCGGAGACGGTGGGTGGGCGTAACCGCTACCACAACCCGGATCCGTCGCCGTCGGAGGTGGAGGCGCTGGCGCTCTACACCTCGCTGCTGCCCACCGCGCCCAACCCCTACCGAGGAGAGGACGGCGCGCCGCTGGAGACCGTCACGCTGCCGGACGGCAGGACCGGCCATCCGGTGAAGGGCCTGGCATTGTTCGAAGGGAAGGCCCGGTGTCTGGCCTGCCATCCCGCGCCCCTCTTCACGCTGGACCAGGACCCCTCGACGCGGGGCCAGTACCAGGACGTCGGCACGC
Organism: Corallococcus sp. AB045; assembly: GCF_003668895.1. Taxonomy (NCBI): domain Bacteria; kingdom Pseudomonadati; phylum Myxococcota; class Myxococcia; order Myxococcales; family Myxococcaceae; genus Corallococcus; species Corallococcus sp. AB045. Next base: position 14,903 of record NZ_RAWN01000175.1, on the reverse strand, counting down.
CCATCGCGCTACCGCTGCGGCTGGATCAGCAGCAACTGGTGACGGGAGCGGCGCCGCCCTCACTGGTGGGCACCTGGGACGTGTGGCCCCTCCTGACGAGCGCCACGGCGGGCTACGCGGTGCAGGAGGACCGGCTCGTGGTGGGCTCGCGCTTCCCGCTGCGCACGCTGCTGGAGACTCCAGGCCTGAACCACGGCGCCGCGCAGGAACTCACCGCCGAGGAGCGCGACGACCTGCTCGCATACCTGCTCACTCTGTAAGTAGAGTGAGCGAATGCGTCGGCTCTCCTCCTGGGCGCTCTTCATCTGCGTCGCCACCCTGCACTGGGCGTGTGCCGCGGCTCAAGCTCCTGGCACACTGATGCATTCCGCATGTCGTGAGCTTCCGACCATCGAGGAGTGCCGTGCCGCCGCAAGGAGCATCACGGACGAATGCCTGCGGGAGTGCGTCAGCCTCCAGTGCGGCGGCGCGAAGATCAACTGTGGCGCGGATGTGAAGAAGGAGTGCGCGCTCCGGAAGGGCACCGGCGTTACCCCGCTGGGGTATGTGTGGAGGCCGCCGGATGCGGGCTGCCAGAATCCGGTCCACGAGGTGAACTGGTGCGAGGAGCCCTCATCGCGCGAATGCCGTGCCCAGGCGATGGTGCATGAACTGGCCCATGCCTGCGGCTGGAAGCATCGGCAGGGCCTTGGGGTTCCTGGCGATGATGGAGATCTCCGGTGCGAATGACACGCTCGATGCTCCTGACCCTCAGCCTCATGGGACTGAGTGCATGCCAGGGGGGCCCCTTCTCCCGTGCGAGGCCCGGTGCCGACGCTCAGGCCGCCACCTGCCCGAAACATGAACCGGCGTCCGCGCGGGTGGAGTTCCAGCACGCAGGCTTCGACGGACAGACCCTGTCAGGGCGCCTGTTGCTGGGGACCTCAAGTGGAAGCCTGTGTCTGGACCGGCGTCTCATTGAGAGCCACACGCTGACCGTGGAGCGGGTCCTGGACTGTGCCAGCGGGCAGCCCCTGCCGTTCCTCGTCGTCGACGTCCGGACGCCACCGCGCCGGGAAGAGGACATCCTCCTCCTCGAGCCAGGCCAATGGTACGGGCGGGATGTAGTCGTCCCGCTCTTCCCCCAGTCCGCGACCGGGCAGCCCGGACCTGATTGTGTCGACGTGGAACTGTCCGTCCACGCACTGGATGCCGCCAACATCGCGAAGCCGAGGCTGCGCGTGACGCGTGTCCCGGCTCCCGAGTCAGAAGCTCCTCCCGCTGACGGCACTGCTCGGGAGCCGTCACCCACGCCCTAACGCGCGGGATTGGAGTGGAAGGGCATCAGCACCGCGGCGCGGACCCGGGTGGCCAGCGCCTCGGAGAGCAGCGGCCACCCGAACGCCGCGAACGTGAGCACGGCCATCATCCCGCTGAACATCCACAGCCCCATCATCACCGCGATGCCCAGGTGCAGGCCCAGCGTCAGCGCCACCCAGAGCCCCCGCGTGCGCCGGGGCCAGACGCAGAACGCGTAGCCCACCTCCACCACCAGCGTGCCCCACGTGGCCAGCTTGACCAGCCACGGCACCACCGCGAGCCACGCGAAGTCGAACTGGCCGTACTGCGGCTGCATCAGCACCTCCCAGAGCGCAGTTCCGTTCCGCCACACGGGCCCCAGCAGCTTCTCCAGGCCCGTGGTCAGGTAGATGAGACACAGGTGCACCTGCAACACGCGCAGCGACAGCGTCGCCAGCGCGGACGGCGCGCCGGACAGCCTCCCCGCCCGCACGTCCAGGGAGTACGCCGTGCCCACCGGCATCACCGCGCAATAGAACAGACTGATGTGCGCGAAGGTCTCCACGCCGTAGGAGAAGAAGCTGATGCTGTTGAGCAGCACCGTGTGGAGGATCCACGCCACCACCGCCGACAGCCGCGTGTGCAGGCCCAGCAGGAGCCCCAGTAGCGCCACCACATAGACGAACGTCAGGCCCTGGATGATGGCCGCCTGCGAGAAGCCCAGCGGCGCCAGCGCGGCCACCACCGAGCCCACCCGGGGCACGGACGGGGACGCCATCACCTCGGAGACGCTCCAGGGCACCCAGCCCTGGTTGCCCAACAGCTCCGGCAGGCTCTCCGACAGGCTCCACGCCTGGATGAGCAGCAGCGCCGCCACGCCGATGCGGAACACGCCCAACGGCTGCGGAGAAGAAGGCTCGCCGACGAACGCCGCCAGCCTGGCCCCCACCGCGGACCTCCAGGTCTGGGCGCTCATGGCGTCACCTCCCCCGTGGACACGGCCGCGGGCACGCGCCGCTGGAACTCCGCGCGGTAGGCCTCCGTCCAGAGGGGGCGTGCCCCCTGGAGGTGCGCCTCCATGCCGGGCAGTTGGAGCGACTCCACGCGCACCGTGACGGAGCGCGCGTCCGGGTGCCGGCCGAACATCGCCGCCGCCCACGCGCGGGCCAGCGCGTCCCGGCTCTCCTCCAGGTTGAAGCGCAGGTTCATGGAATGGATGCGCACGTTCACGGCGCCATTGTCGGACCGGAAGTCGTCATGCAGCGGTTCGCCGGACGCACCTTCCAGGTCGAAGGAGACACGCACCGCCGGGCTCACCCCGGGGGCGAAGAAGCTGAAGCCACTGCTCGACCCCGTCCAATGTCCATAGGCCTGGGCCCAGGGCCTCGTGGTGTCCGTCAGCGGGAGCAAGGGCACGTGCAGCGCGCCACGGGCCACCATCAGCAGGTGCAGCACGGCCAGGCCGGTCAACAACCCGTGCCGGGGAGTCAACGTGTGTCGCATGGGGGCTCCAGACCGAGCGCCGGAGGGGGCACCTCCGGCGTCGGGTCCGTCTTGAATGGACCGCTACTTCGTTTCAGGGGGTTGGGACGTCAGCCGGCGTCAGTTGCAGTTGCCGGAGATGCTGCCGCCACCGATGAAGATGCCCAGCAGGTTGCCCGTGGTGTTGCCCAGGATGTTGCCGCCACCCAGGATGTTGCTGAGGATGCCGCAGTTGCCGTTGCCGCTGCCCGAGCCACCGGCCAGGGAGCCCGTCTTCGACACCAGCACGACCTCCTCCATCGACACCGCCATGCGCGGATCGTGGCTCTTCACCTCGCGGTTGTGAGCCATCGCGCCCGTCGCACCCAGCGCCAGCACGAACATCGCCACGGTCCCGCCCAGCTTCATGTGCGTCTTCTTCATGGTCTTGCTCCTTGGGGATTGGACAGCACGGGCAATGTCTTTCCCCTCCCCGAAATCGGAACCATCCCGGTAAGACCAGGATTCTGTTGAGGGCTGATTCCAGGCGGGATGTGGACATTCCAGCCTGGTTGGCGGCGAGCTTTTCTCCGCCGGCGCGAAAAGGCGGGAGCGGTGTCAGGGGCTTCACGTGGATCCGGCACTCGGGTCGCTTGCGTTGGAAGGGGGGGCTGAGGTCTACAATCCAACGAATGCGTTCCTCCCCCCGGGTCGCCTGGCTCCTGCTTCCAACGTTGTGGCTGTCGTGCACCGACGCGGGGCTCTATTCGATTGATGACCGCGCGGGCGGCACACGGGACCGCGCCAACTTCGAGGGAGACCTCTGCGTCCCCGAGGCCACCGGCGACGCGTTCCCCGTGAAGGTCGTCTTCGCGCTCCAGGGCGGCACGGGCGTGGAGCCGGAGGTGGTGGGCTCCGCGGTGGACGGGCTCACCACGCTCACCTCGCGCTTCACCGGCCCGCAGGTGCGCTTCGGGCTCGTGGCCTTCCACTCGGTGGCCACCGGCCTGCAAGGCAGCTTCACGGACGCCGCCTCCTTCCAGACCGTCCTGCCGCGCTATGCCAGCTACCAGCAGGATGGCCCCATCAGCATCCGCTCCGCGCTGCGGCTGTCCAAGAGCCTGATGTCCGGCGAGATGCAGTCCTCCTGCAAGGGGGAGGTCGCGCGCTCGCGCTACGTGGTCGCGCCCGTCATCCGCAGCTCCGACGTGAGCTGTGACAACCCGGCCTTCAACATCGGCATCGACAGCCGCTGCACCGCGCTGGCCCAGGCCGCCGGCTGCAACGCGACCCCGGAAGACCAGGCCCGGTGCAACGCTTCGTGCAGCCAGTGCGAACTGACCGCCGTGGTGGGCGAGCTCAAGGGCCTGGTGGAGCAGCTGGGCGCGGGCGACGTCAGCGTCCAGCCCATCTACGTCCGCGATGCCACGCCCGACCCCGTCACGCGGTTGCAGGTGGCCGCCATCGCCAACGCGGGCGGCAGCGCGCCCGTGGAGACCGACTGGCAGGGCCTGCCCAACGCGCTCGCGCGGCTGGACTACGGCGCGCTGGACAACTCGCTCAAGCTCAAGCGCTTCCTCGCCTTCAACCGCAACGTGCAGGTGCGCAACGGCCAGATGCTCATCGACAGCGACGGTGACGGCGTGGCGGACGACGACGAGCGCGCCATGGGCCTGGACCCCACCGTCCCCGACACCGACCAGGACGGGCTCATGGACGGCGTGGAGCTGCGCATGGGCCTGGACCCGCTCGCCGTGGACATCATCAACGGCTGCAGCGTGGTGCAGGACACGGACGGCGACCGGCTCAACGACTGCGAGGAGCGCGTGCTGGGCAGCGACCCCTGCGTGGGCGACACCGACGGTGACGGCCTGCCGGACCTGGTGGAGGCCCTGTCCCAGACGAACCCGCTCATCGCCGAGGACCTGCTCGACACCGACCGCGACGGCATCTCCAACGTGGCGGAGGTGGAGGCCCACGGCGACCCGCTCAGCGCCGACCTCGACTTCCACCGTGAGCGCGGCTACGGCTACTCCATCGTCCCGCTGCCCCCCACCGCCACCAACGACCGCGCCTGCTACCGCACCCGCGTGGAGAACGTCTCCCTGGTCCCCACCCTGGAGCGCCCCCACCCGCTGATTCCCGGCGAGGTGATCTCCGCCGGCACCAACGAGGTCTACCTCTACCTCCAGGTGGGCCGGGACAATGATCCGCGCGGCGCCGGTGTGGGTTCGCTCTTCATCCAGGAAATCCAGTACGACCCCGACACGGGCCGCACCCCCGCCGGGATGGTTCCCCTCGTCTCCGACGACTTCATCGTGAGCAACTGAGCCGGCCCGCTGGCGTGGGGTGTTCCCCACAGTCTGAATGGGGTGTCCCCCCCACACCCTTCCTGTAGCAGGCTCTTTCGAACGCGCAACCCCTTGAAGTTCCTCACCCTGAAACTCCTACAGACGCGGGATCGCCTCTTGCTAGGGGCAGGGGTTGTGAAAGGAGTCACCATGACTATCGGTCGCATTGCCCCCATGTTGGCGCTCGGAGCCTTCCTGGTGCTGAGCCCCCGCACCGTGCAGGCCCAGGAGCAGAACCCGGACAACCCGGAGTGCCTCGGAGATGAGTGCGGCAGGCCCAAGGAGGAGGGCGGCGGCTGCGGTTGCGGCTGCGGCTGTTCCGTCTGGGTGGCGTACACGGACGACGGCAAGACGCTGTCGTACACGGACGACGCGGACGGCGACGGCAAGGCGGACGACAAGGACAACTGCCCGTTCTCGTCCAACCGCGACCAGGACGACACGGCGGACAGGGACGGCGTCGGCACCGCCTGTGACAACTGCCCCGCGGTGTCCAACGCCAACCAGCTGGACGGCGACGGCGACGGCATTGGCGACGCGTGTGACGACGACGACGACGGCGACAAGGTCCTGGATACCGTCGACAACTGCCCCACCATCCCCAACGCCAACCAGGCGGACAACGACAAGGATGGCATCGGCGACGTCTGCGACGACAACGATGACAACGACCTCTGGCCGGACGGCGAGGACAACTGCCCGCTCATCGCGAACGACGACCAGGCGCTGCCGGCGGACGTGAGCCTGTGCCGCGTGGACGCGGACGGCGACAACGTCTCCGACAACCTGGACAACTGCCCCGGCCTGTCCAACCCGGACCAGAAGGACACGGACGCGGACGGCATCGGCGACAAGTGCGATCCGGACATCGACAACGACTCCGTGCTCAACACCGTGGACAACTGCCCCGCGGTGGCCAACCGCGACCAGGCGGATGACGACGGCGACGGCCTGGGTGACGCGTGCGACACGCGCTACTGCGTGGTGCTCAACAAGGACAACCCCAACGACTGCCTCGACCCGAAGTCGCCCTTCAGCGTGGGCACCGGCGGCAGCATCAGCGTGGAGAAGACGGGCATGGCGGTGCGCCCGCCCCTGTTCGCCAACCGCAACGGCGCGGCCATCGAGTACACGTGGACGGTGGTGAAGCGTCCCTCCGGCTCCACCGCGGTGGTGGAGAACCCCAAGGGCGCCGTCACCTACAGCCGCCACTGGGAGTACCAGTACGTGGACGGCAGCGTGCCCAACTTCAACCCGGACAAGGAAGGCGAGTACGAACTGCAGGTGTCCACGCGCCTGGCCTTCGCGGACCGCGTGTTCCCCAATGAGCGCGCCTCCGTGTCCAGCCTCTTCGTGAAGGTGGGCGAGCAGGACTCCGACGGCGGTGGCTGCACCTCGCTGCCCGCGGGCGGCAGCGCCGCGGCCCTGGGTGCCGGCGTGCTCGGCCTGCTCCTGCGCCGCCGCAAGAAGGCGTAACCAAGGATGTTCCCCGTGCCAGGAGGTCCGCATCGCATGCGCCGTCTGCTCGTCGTTCCGTTTCTTGCGACCGGCCTCCTGGTCCTGGGTGTGCTGTCCTGTTCAGACACGCTCCTGGAGCCGCGCGCCCAGGAGCAGTCCCAGCTGGATGACCGGCTGACGCTCACCGGCCGGGTGTGCACGCGCCCGGCGAACCCCACCGGCTTCCCGGTGAAGGTGGTGCTCGTCGTGGACGAGTCCGGCAGCATGTGTGTGTCGGATCCGCCGGGCTCGCAGGAGGGCAGCGGCTTCTGCGAGCGCGCGGAGGTGCAGGCCATCATCCCGCCGGGCGTGACGGAGCCCGCGCGCGTGCGCGCCCTGAAGAACGTGGTGAATGGCTTCCGGCGCATCAACGCCGCGGGCCAGGGCAACATCAGCATCGCCATTGCCCCGTTCGAAACGAACGTGAAGAACACCTGGCCGCCGGCCTCCACGGGGGACCGCTTCGCGCCGCCGGGCAACATCAACGGCTACATCGAGGGCCTGCAGTCGCAGCTGGGCAAGGGCACGGACTACCAGGGCGCGCTCAGCTACGCGTACAGCCTCATCGCCAGCGACATCGAGGCGGTGTCCCAGTCCACGCCGGAGCTGTTGCCGCGCACGCGCTACGTCGTCGTGTTCCTCACGGACGGCACGCCGTACCCGCGCTGCTCCGCCAACGACGCCCTGTCCGTCTACGCGGGGCCGGACACGCCGGACCTCACCTGGCGCGACTCCATCTCCAGCTTCTGCAACGCCACCAGCACCACCGACGCCATCACCGGCTTCGAGGTGGGCACGGACCGCAACCAGAACTACCAGCTCTTCAGCTACGTGCGCCGGCTGATGGAGCTGAAGACGCAGTACAACGTGGGCGACGTGCGCATGCACACGGTGCTGCTCTTCAACGAGGAGGCCGTGCGCGCCTGCGGCCCCATCTGCCAGGACATCTACGGCACCTACCCGGGCGTCCCGGAGGCGCAGTACCCGGCCGCGGCGAAGAAGATCGCCTCCTTCCTGCTCAAGCGCTTCGCGGAGATGGGCAACGGCGTGTACCAGGAGTTCAGCGACACGGCCGAAATCTCCGAGCTGGGCCTGGGCGCGTTGGACTACTCCTCCTTCGCGTCGCCCAACGTGATGAAGACCTTGATGGTGGAGCCCCTGAGCTCCGCGCCAGGGGATGACGGCCGCGTGCTGGACAGCGACGGCGACGGCGTCCCGGACTCGTTGGACAACAGCTTCACGCTCAAGACGAACCCCTTCACCATCGACAGTGACGGGGACTGCCTGAGCGACGGCTTCGAGTACCGGCGCCAGGACCAGGGCTTCAAGGCGGGCAACGACCTGGACGCGCGCGGCTGCAACCCGCAGTCCCCGCTGACGCCCGGCTGCACCTGCCGGGACACGGACGGTGACGGGCTGTCGCAGTTCGCCGAGGACTACCTCAAGACGCGCCAGGGCATCGTGGACAGCGACGGCGACGGCGCGCCGGACGGGCTGGAGGCGAAGTACGGCCTCAACCCGCTCCAGTCGAGCGTGTCCGGCCTGGACACGGACGGCGACGGCATCCCGGACGACGAGGAGTTGAAGGCTGGCAGCGACCCCACCCGGCGCGACCGGCCCTTCCACGACAAGTACGGCATCCAGTACGAGGTGAAGAAGGTCCCGGGCGGCACCGACACGGACGGCGTCTGCTACGACTTCACCGTGTCCAACCTCCAGCTGGTGACACCGCCGGACCGCTCCGGTGTGAAGCAGGGCTACAACCTGTTCAAGGTGTGGTTCGCGGAGGCGCCGGAGAGCGGCGTGTCCACGGACTACGGCGTCTGGCGCACCGCGTGCGCGTGGGCGCAGTACGCGCCGCCCAGCGTGCGCGTGCCGCTGGGGTCGGACCTGGCCATGGAGGACAGTGACTTCCGCCGGCCGGATCAATTGGTGGACCCCTGGAGGACCCAGGGCAGTTGCGTCGGCGTGTCGCCGTCGCAGGGAGGCGCGTCGCCGTGAGCCACGCGGGACGTTGGTTGGCGCTCACCCTGGTGGGGTTCGCCGTGGTGGTGGCCTGTTCGGATTCGTACCTCTACGACCCGCGCCGCGACACGGAGGTGCCCGCGGACCGGGCCGTGGCGCTGGACGGGCGCTTCTGCACGCTGGGCGCCAATGAGGTCATCCGGCCCATCAAGATCATCGTCGCCATGGACGCCAGCCAGTCCATGCGCGTGAGCGACCCGGACGGTGTGCGCGCCACGGCGCTGGTGGACCTCATCGAGAACCTCCCGCAGGACGACGAGGTCTCCATCGCGGTGATGCTCTTCGCGGGCAGCACGACGGCGTTCCTCACGCAGGACCCCGGGCCGCCGGCGGAGGACGGCTTCGTGCAGGTGTCGCGGCTGGACGCCACCGCGAAGGCCATCCTCACGGAGAAGCTGCTCACCTTCCGCAACACGGACACGTCGCCGAACCGGGACTCGACGGACTTCGTCAAGCCGCTGTCGGACATCTACTCGCTCATCAACACGGACATCGCGCGGGCGCGGCAGCAGCCCAGCGGGAGCGACGCGCTGGCCCAGGCGCGCTACTCGGTCATCTTCCTGTCGGACGGCAAGCCCACCAACAACCAGGACGACGAGCTCATCCGCGGCGACGCGGTGGTGCGCATCCGCCAGCTGCGCGACCTGGTGGAGGACGTGCGCTTCAACACCGTGCACGTCTTCAACCCCGTCCAGCCCGTGCCGTCCGTGTGCGACCTGGTGGCGGAGGACGGCGGCTTTGGCGACGGCGGCTGCCCGCTGCTCATCATCAACCAGAACGCGGACCGCCTGGAGAAGATGGCCACGCTGGGCGGCGGCAACTTCCGCGACTTCCGCAACAACGAGCCCATCAACTTCCTCAACTTCCAGTTCGGCCAGGTGCGCCGCGCCTTCATCGTGAAGGACTTCGTGGCCTCCAACTTCTCCGCGCCCCCGGGCAGCCCGCTGGATGAGGCGGACACGGACGGTGACGGCCTCACCGACGCGCGCGAGTACGAGCTGGGCACGAACCCCAACCTGCGCGACACGGACGGCGACGGCTTCAGCGACGGCGTGGAGGTGTACTTCCGCGACCGTGGCGTGCAGTTCGACCCCACCCAGGAAGTGCAGCCGGACGGCGGCGGTCTGGACAAGGGCTGTCCGCCCGCGCTGCGCGGCGTGGACACCGACTGCGACGGCCTGCTGGACTGCGACGAGCAGTTCATCGGCACGAACGCCACGCTCCAGGACAGCGACGGCGACGGCGTGCCGGACGGCATGGAGTGGCGGGGCGGCACGCAGGGCTCCAGCAGCGACATGGATGAGGACCCGGACACGGACGGGCTCACCAACCGCAGCGAGGCGCGCATGCACATGCGCCCCCTGCAGGTGGACACCGCCAACCTGGCCTCGGACGCGTACCGCTACAGCATGGAGGCGGACGGCCCGGTGGATGACCAGGGCCGCCAGTGCTACCGCTTCCGCGTGGACAACGTGCTGCTGGCGCCCACCATCGCCATGATCGCCGACGGCGGCGTGGACGGGGGCGTGGACGCCGGCACCGTGCAGCGCGGCGCGGGCTACAACGACATCTACCTCTCCGTGTCCATGCTGCCCGCGGACGACCCCACCGCGCGCACGCTGGTGCGCACCTTCCGCGTGGACTCCGTGCGCTACCCGGTGGGCGGCATCAAGTCGCCTCCGGATGGTGTCATCCGCGTGAACCCCGAGGACTTCGTGGACGGCTGCCCCGGCGTCGCCCCGACCCTCTCGCCCGTCCCCTGATTTCTTCGCCTCCGGATTCCCCCATGCGCCTCCGCACCCGACTGCTCCCGCTCGCGCTCCTCCTGTTGGCCGCCTGTTCCTCCGAGGGGGACGACACGCCGGACGCCGGCACGAGCGTGGTGGAGGACCTCTGCAACAACCGCGAGGAGGCGCTGACGAACGCGGACTGCGAGCTGAAGCCCGGCGTGCCCATGGAGCGCTTCCTGGCGCTCACGGGCGACGTGAAGGCCGGTGACGAGGACTGGTACAGCGTCCGCATCCCCGCCACCGCCAACGCGCGCACGCTGGTGCACGTCACCGGCACGTACCTGGCGTCCAGCACGCCGGTGAACCTGTCCGTCTCCGTGCTGGAGAAGGACAAGAGCACCTCGCTGGTGGCGAAGTCGGACCAGCACGGCGCGGGCGCCCCGAAGCCGGTGGACATCGTGCTGCCGTACGGCACGCCGGACACGCAGCTCATCATCGTGGTGCGCGACGCGCCCACGAACCCCGCGCGCCCCAACTACGACGCGCGCAACCCCTACCGGCTCACCGTGGAGCTGTTGGAGAACCCGGACGCGAACGAGCCCAACGACGTCACGCCCACGCCCATCGCGCTCGCGGCGCAGGGGGCCGTGCAGGTGGGCACCGCGCAGGGCTACCTGGCCACGGACAACGACGTGGACCGCTTCAGCTTCCCGCTGACGGCGGGGAAGATCGCCTACGTGCGCATCACCGCGCCGGACCAGGGCTTCGCGCCCAACTACCGCCTGTCCTATGAACTCCTGCGCCCCGGCAGCACCGACAAGGAGTCGGAGGGCAACGTGCTGCCCAAGGTGCACCCGGGCGTGATGGCCACCGCGCGCAAGGTGAAGCTGGCGGGCACCTGGGTGCTGGTGGTGAAGGGCTACCGGGGCAACAACGAGCCCGTGCCCTCGGGCGACCTGCGCCAGCCCTACGAGGTGGAGATTCGCGTGGTGGACGAGGAGGACCCGCGCGACCAGTCCGGGGACAACGACGCCTACGCGCGCGCGTACTCGAACAACCTGGGGGCGCCGGGCGCGTCCACGACCTTCGAAGGTCGGCTGGGCTACGTGGGCGACCGCGACTGGTTCGCGGTGAAGCTGTCGAGCCTGACGAAGCCCAGCGTGCTGCGCTACCGGCTGACGGAGCGGCCCACCACCACGCGCTTCGACCCGCTGCCCCTGCCGCTGGGCCAGCTGGCGGACCGGCAGGTGCTGGTGTTCACCACGGTGAGCACGTCCGTCACCGCGGAGCAGCGCGCCACCTGCACCAGCGACGCCACCGTGTGCCCTCGCGACACGCGCGAGCACCCCGACGCGCCGGGGCTGGTGCAGGCCTACTGCAACAACGCGGAGGCCGTGCTGTGCATCCAGTCGCTGCGCGAGGAGAGCGACCCGGCGCGCTTCCCCGGCCTGAGCAACTTCCAGGGCGCGCTGCCGGTGCCCGCGCACGGCACGGAGGTGACGTACCACTTCGCGGTGCAGGACGACGGCAACAACTGGGCGGATGACCGCGACTACCGGCTGGAGGTGTCCTGGGCGGCGGAGGACACGGATGAGGAGAACGCCTACAGCGGGGGCGTGGAGCAGCCGCGCTCCAAGACGCTCGGCGGCGTGGGCACGGGCAACCTGCCGGTGGGCAACGCCACCTTCGAGGCGAAGGGCCAGCTGACGCACGGCCACGGACGGCTGCGGAACAACGACCGCGCCACGGGCCTGGGCGTGCGCGGCCCCACGGACTACGACGCGGTGCCCTCCGACACGGACACCTTCGAGTACCAGCTCCCCGCGCTGAGCGCGCCCGAGGACGCGGCGTGGCTGGTGCAGTGGGACGTGGACAACCTGCCGGATGGCGGCACGCCGCACGGGCTGGCGCTGGATTTGACCTTCTGCGACGGCTCCGCCACGGACGGCGGCACCACCGGGTGCATGCCGGTGACGACCACCAGCACGGGCGGCGCGCTGACGCTGGCCTACAACCCGACGGCGATGCGCGCGTGGCACACCTCCGTGAGCGCGCCGCTCAGCAGCTACCAGGCGCTGTACCAGTTGGAGAAGACGGCCACCACGACGCGCGTCACGGTGTCGCCCTACACGTGCTCCTGCCTGGAGCGGCGCTTCATCCAGGGCGGCACGCTCAAGGTGGCGGTGAGCGCCACCGAGCGCACGGACTACACGCCCGTGGGCTACACGCTGCGCACCGGCTACGGCGACTACCCGCGCAGCTACAATGCGGCGGATGGCGGCTCGCCCACGTCGTGCCCGGCGCCCACGCAGGACGGTGGCACGTGGGTGGGCGGTTGCCAGTTCACCCGCTAGCGGGCCCGGGCGGGCGGCGGGGCTTCACGCCTCCGCCGCCTCCGGGGGCACCGCCGGGACTACGGCGCGATGCCCTTGCCCTTGAGCGCCAGCTCGCGCGTTTCGCCGTTGGCGGCGTTGGACTTGAGGGTGAGCGTGCCGGTGAACTCCTTCGCGGCGTTGGGCTTGAAGGCGACCTCGATGAAGGCGCGCTGGTAGGTCTCCAGCTTCAGGGGGCCGTTCTCCGGCCAGGTCTCCGGCTTCTTCATGGTGAAGACGCTGGGGCCGGAGATAGAGGCCTCGTTGAGCTCCAACGTCTGGAGGCCGCGGTTCTCGATGTAGAGCGTGTTGAAGGTCGTCGCCCCCACGTAGGTCCCAGCGGAGAACTCCGTGTCGAAGCTCAGCTCCGTACGGTCGATGAGCAACTGCGGCGTGTTCGGCAGGTCCTCGGACTCGTCTCCGCAGCCCGCCAGGGCGATGATGGTGAGGGGCAGCCACAGGTTGCGCAGGCGCATGGACATCCACTCCTCGGTGAGGTTTGAAAGAATGTCTGGTGTTGTAACACGGAATGTCTCGCGACTGGCGGGCGCGGTGATGGGATTGATGCTCGTCGCATGCGGTGGCTCGCGGGATGACTTCATCGGCGCGCGCGTGCTGGATGTCTGCAAGGCGTCCTGGCCCGTGTGCAGTGAGTACGCGGGCTGCATCCTCGGGCCGGAGAGCTACTCCGAGGGCCGCTTCCCCGGCCGCGGGCAGGTGCTGGTGCGCGTGCCGGAGGCGTCCACCATCAAGGTGAGCTTCTACCTGGAGGAGGTGACGGCGGCGGGCGAGGAGACGGCCATCAGCGTGCACGAAGAGGGCTGCCGCGCACGGCAGCGCAAGGCGTCCACGGGCCGCGCGGCGTTGGACCAGATGGAGAAGTTCGGCGTCTTCACCCAGCAGGCGGACGTCACCGGCGTGGGTGACCACCTGGTGGAGTTCGACTCCGACATGCAGGCGCGCTACGTGGTGAAGGTGGACGTGACGCCGCTGCGCCTCCAGTAGTGCGCCGCTTCAGCCCTTGAGCGTGCGCACCAGGTGGTCCGCCACGCGGAAGCTGTTGGCCGCGATGGTGAGCGTGGAGGGCACGCTGCCACCGGTGGGCATGAAGCTGCCGTCCACGACGTAGAGGTTGGGCACTTCGTGCGCGCGGCAGTGCTTGTCCAGCACGGAGGCCGCCGCGTCATTGCCGAAGCGGCAGGTGCCGTGCTGGAGGATGGTCGTCTCTCCCTGCGTGCCCACGCGCTCCACGCTGTCCGGGTCCAGGCGCATCAGCACTTCTTCTCCGCGCTCCACGAGGAAGCGCGTGGCGGCGAAGTCGGCCGGGTGCCGGTCCAGGGTGATGGCGGCCACGGGGATGCCGTACTTGTCCTTCACCTCGGACTCCACCGTGACGGAGGTGCCGGGCGTGGGGAGGAACTCCGCGTAGACCTCGAACTCGAGGATGCGCGAGTCGCGGTACGCGCGCATGCGGTCCTTCAGCTCCTTGCCGAACACGCCCGACTTGCCGGTGCCCGCCAGTCCCACCGCCGCGTAGATGGGGTTGGGGTGCGCCCACATGAAGCCCAGCGTGCCGCCCTTGCGGAAGCCGTGGCGCGCGTCCGGCATCAGGTAGAAGTCCTGGAGGCTGCGGTTGACGAAGGGCGCCGGGTCCGTGAGCCACGGCCGCGCCGCCTTCTGCTTGGACACGCGGAAGTGCGCCCGCGAGCCGCCGAAGGAGCTGAAGAGGAGGTTCCTACCCACGAGCCCGCTGCCGTTGGCCAGGCCATTGGGGAAGCGGCTGGAGGTGGAGTTGAGCAGCAGGCGCGCGCTCTCCACCGCGGTGGCGGAGGCGATGATGATCTTCGCGGGCTGCTCCTGCGCGACGCCGTCCTTGTCCAGGTACACCACGCTCTTCGCGCGGCCCTGCTTATCCACTTCGATGGAGCGCGCCATGCTGCCCGGGCGCACCTCCACGTTGCCGGTGGCGATGGCGTTGGGGATGAGGCTCGCGAGCGTGCTGCTCTTGGCGCCCGTCTCGCAGCCGTAGCTGCCGCACAGCGCGCAGTACGCGCACGGCGAACGGCCCTTGTAGGCCTTGCTGATGATGCCGCGCGCGGTGGGCAGGGCGTGCCAGCCCATGGCCGCGCACACCTTGTCGATTTCGGACGCCACCGGGTGCACGTCCAGGGGCGGCAGCGGGTAGGGGC
>NZ_RAWN01000174.1:0-20218 GCF_003668895.1 Corallococcus sp. AB045 | reverse complement strand
CCACCTGCCCCGCCCCGTCCCTATCTTCAAAGGCAAGCCTGTCGCCACGGGAGGCGAGCCATGAACACCGGAGCATCCGAGCCCACCGACGCCGTCCCTCACTACATCCTGGAAGGCCGGGTGGTGACGCTCAACTCCCGGGATGAAGTGATTGAACGGGGGCGCGTCCTCATCCGAGGCAACCACATCGTCGCGGTCGAGCCGTCGGGCGGCCCCCTCCCCGAGGCCTTCCGGGGCGCGCCCGTTATCGACACGCAGGGAACGCTCTATCCAGGGCTCATCGACCTGCACAACCACTTCGTCTACGACGTGCTGACGCTGTGGCGGGTGCCGAAGCGCTACCTCAATCGCACCCAGTGGCCGCGCCACGCGGAATACGCCACGCGCATCTCCCTGCCCATCCGCGTGCTCGCCGGCCACGCCCCTTCGGCCCGCGCCGTCGTCCGCTACATCGAAGCCAAGGCGCTGCTTGCGGGCACGACCACCGGCCAGGGCATCCGGACCCGCGTGTCCGGCGGAGAGGCCCTCTTCCGGGGCGCCATGCGCAACGTCGAGGAACCTCGCGACGACCACCTGCCCGCGGGAAGCACCCGCGTGATGGACCTGCATGACGACGCGGAGGACATCGAAGCCTTCCGCGAAGCCCTGAAGTCCCGCGCCGCGTACTTCTACCACCTGGGCGAAGGCGTGGATGACTACGCCCACCGCCGCTACGTCGACCTGGCCGACCATGACCTCGTCCAGCCTTCACTGATTGGCATCCACAGTCTGGGATTGCAGCGCCCGGACCTGGACAGGATGGCCGCCATGGGCGCCAAGGTCGTGTGGTCCCCCTTCAGCAACCTGCTGCTGTATGGACAGACATTGCACATCGCGGACCTGCTCGGCGCGGGCGT
Source organism: Corallococcus sp. AB045 (assembly GCF_003668895.1). Lineage (NCBI taxonomy): Bacteria > Pseudomonadati > Myxococcota > Myxococcia > Myxococcales > Myxococcaceae > Corallococcus > Corallococcus sp. AB045. The sequence goes on along the minus strand of NZ_RAWN01000174.1, from coordinate 19,322 downwards.
GACGTTCTCGCTGGGCTGTGATTGGTCCCCCACCGGCAGCAAGAACCTCCTCCAGGAGCTGAAGGTCGCCCGCCACGAAGCAGCGCGGCAGGGCGTGTCCCTGTCCTCCAAGACCCTGGTGCGCTCGGTGACGGCGGACGCCGCCCGGGTCACGGGCTGGCAGACCCAGCTGGGCACGCTCCGAGCCGACGCGCTCGCGGACCTGCTGGTCATCGCGGGCACCGATGGCGACCCCTACGATGCGTTGATCTCCGCCACGGAGAAGCAGGTGCGCCTCGTCATCGTGGATGGCGTGGCCCGCTTCGGAGACCGCGCGCTGATGGACTCGCTCGCCTTCGACCCGGGCCATCCCTCCGAGCCCTGGACCGTCGACGGCGTCGAGAAGGCCTTCTCCCTGTGGACGGAGGACTCGCCCCTCAACGACGTGGGCTTCGAAGCGGCGCGCACCCTCCTCGAAGAGGCCATGGCGGACCTGCCGGACTTCCGCCACCGGATGGATCGCGAGGAGCGCGTACAGCTGCGCCCCGGCGCCCCCAGGCCCTTCGAGCTCGTGCTCGACAATGAGCCGCAGGACGTCTTCGCCACCGGCCCCCAGGCCTCCGGGTTCGTCACCGACCTGGACCGGGTGGCAGGACGCATCACGCTCGACGCGCCCACCGTGGGCGGACCGGACTACTGGGAACTCCTGTCCGCGCAGCTCAATCTGGATGACACGCTGAAACAACAGCTGAGGTCGGACTACGCATGAAATACATCCGGGGTGGAGTCGGCTCCCACCCCGGCACCGAGAATAAATGTCCCTGGCGGCGTAACCCCGGTGCAACGGCGGCACTGGACAGACCTGAAGGGACATCTCGAATGAATCACAGCGTGCGGAAGGCCGCGTTGGCGGCACTGGCCGCGAGCGCCCTGCTCCTGGGTGGGGCCTGCGGAGGCGACGACGGCGCTCCTGACGACAACCCGTCCCCGGACGGGGGGACGCAGCCGGATGCCGGCACGAAGCTGCCCGCGGAGGAGGGCCGGGCGCTGGCGGTGTCCAACGGCGGCCTCATCGTGGTGGGCTCTACCGAGGCGAACCTGGCCACCACGGGCGTGGACCTGCTCGTGCGGCGCTACACCGCGTCGGGTGAGGTGGACACGTCGTTCGGCACGCAGGGCTCCGTGGTGCTCGACTTCGACGGTCCCGCCAAGGGCCCCATCTCCGGCCAGCGGGAGCAGGACGACCGCGCGGACACGGTGGCGGTGCTCGCGGATGGCAGCATCCTGGTCGCGGGCTTCGCCCGAGGCGGCACCAAGACGGCTTCGCGCGACTTCGCGGTGGTGAAGCTCCAGCCCAACGGCCAGCTGGACACGGGCTTCAACAAGAACGGTCGCTCGCGCCTGCACTTCGGCGAGGAGAACTCGGTCAACTTCGTGGGCACTGTCCGCAGCATCCTGCCCCTGGCGGACGGCCGCTTCTACGTGGGCGGCTTCCTGACCAAGTCGGACGGGCTGGACGAGGACTTCGCGCTGATCCGCTACAACGCGGACGGCTCGCTCGACACGACCTTCAAGTCCGCGGGCAGCCCGTCCGGCAGCTGGATTGGCGGCGCGTACACGGATGCCGAAGCCGTGCAGGGCATGGTGCTCCAGGGCTCCAGCGTCGTCCTGGCCGGGGGGGATCACTTCGCGGCCGTGCGCATCACCTCCAGCGGCAGCTAGGACATGACCTTCGGGACCTCCGGCATCGCGAAGAGCGAGGACGGCCAGGCCCACGCCCTGGTGGCGCGGCCCAACGGCGGCCTGCTGCTCGCGGGCGAACGGCAGGACGTGAAGGTCGGCGGCGAAGCGCACGGCGTGCTCAAGCTCGTGGCGTACACGGCGGACGGCAAGCCGGACGTCACCTTCGGCCCCGCGGGCGTGCGGGAGCTCACCGCGCCCGCGGGCGTGCTCGACGTGGTGGACGTCAGCGGCCTGCGCATCCAGGCGGATGGGAAGATCCTCGTCTTCGCGGATGTGTACGCGAAGCCCGTGCTCTTCCGCCTGCTGGCCAACGGAGACCTGGACACGTCCTTCGGCACGGACGGCATGGTGCGCTGGCCGGAGACGCAGCTGGCGGTGCCGCTGTTCATCCGCTCCACCACTGGACCGAAGCTGGCCATCCTGGGCGACCGGGCCTTCGTCACGGACGCGAACATCTTCTCGCCCGGGTACTTCCCCAGCGAGAACGCGTACGTGCTGCTCAAGAGCACGGGGCTGTAGGCCCCCAGGCAAGAAGCCCGGCCTCCCTCACGGGCACCGGGGCGCGGACCTCCGCGCTCCGGCCGTGCCCGCGTCAGTCGTTGAAGACGGGCGGAGTCGTCTGGGTGAGGATGGGCACGGGCTTGTCGCCGGACATCGCCAGCAGGCCCTTGAGGCACCGCGCGGCGAGCAGCCAGTTCTTCGGGTTCTTCATGTCCAGCCCACCGACGAGCTGTTTGAGGATGCTGAGCGTGTCGAAGTAGACGCGCTCGCACACCAGCGTCTCCGCCGCGTCGAAGATGAAGTACGCCGACATGCGCACCCGGAACTTGTTGTCCGTGGCGGGAATCTGCCCAAGCGGCCCCAGGTGGGTGCCCATGAGCCAGAACTCCACGATGACGGCGTCATCGCTGTGCCGCAGCGAGATGATTTCGTGGTGCTGGTCCGGGAAGGCCACGCGGGTGTCGCGGTAGTAGTCGCGCACCGCGCTGTTCCCGTCGTGCACCGTCAGGGTGGGGATGAGCTCGTAATGCGGGTGCGGGAAGGTCGACAGGACGGCGTCCCAGTCCTGCCTCACCTCGTCGTGGAAGTGGGCCAACACCAGCTTCTGCCGTGCCTTGCGGACCTGCTCCGTGAGCATGCCTGTCTCTTTCGTGGGGGGAGCTGCTGAGCGGGGAGAATGCCCGCCGCGCCACGACACGGGAAGTCATGAAGTCGCCGGGCACGGCCCCTGCAATCACTTTCCGGCGCAGGCCCCCAACCCCTCCCCACGGAGCAACGCCATGGACATGCGCTGGAAGAATCGCGGCTCACTCATTCGTAACGCACTCGGACTCGGATTGGGCGTCGGGCTGCTGTTCGCCGCGACGCCGGGCATCGCCGGGGACACGACGGGCAAAGGCTGCACGTGGTTTGACGGCGTGGAGAGCTGTCCGATGGACGCCTCGAAGCTGTCCGCCACGAACGAGGGGCTGCTCGTGGAGAGCACGGACGGCAAGCCGTCGGGAGTGAGCCTCCACCTGGAGGGCGCCACCGGCTGGGATGCCTGGCTGAGCCCGCTGGAGCCGGATGGGAGCAGCCGGATGCTGCTGACCTACATCGGGGCGCAGCCGGACGGCACGTCGGAGCTGCTGGAGCGGGTGGTGGTGGCCCGCTCGAAGGCGGAGGACCAGGGCGCCATCTACGTGGACCCGTCTGTCCACGGGGCCTCCACCTACACCGTGCGCGGCTACGTCGACGGGAAGCTGGCCTTCGAGCGCTTCGGCGTGGCCCCCGTCCCGGAGAGCTTCGGTGGCCCGGCGGGCCCGGGGGATGACGCGAAGTTCTCCCGGCTGGTGGCCTTCCCCGGGAAGTGGGGCAGCGGCCACGGCGTCATCGCCGGCCCCAACGGTGAGGGCTGCACGCCCGGCCTGGACTTTCCGTTCCCCCGGCCCGTCCGCTTCCCCGACCACACGATGTCGGTCGCGGTGGACCTGGTCACCTTCCGGCCCGAAGGCGTCCAATCCAACTCACACACGCTCCGGGAAGTGTCCCTCCAGGGAGTGGGGCTGCAAAGCTTCACCCTCCAGAAGGTGGCACGCACGCCCTGATGTCTGAGCTGCGATAGGACTCAGGACCTTCACGTGTAGCCGGATTCGCTACGAATCCGGCTCCATGCGTGTCAATTCCGGTCACAGACCGCGCGCCCGGGAGTCCGCCGTCGGTGGCGGGCTCCCGGGTCCAGCCATCAGGTGCTTAGCGATCCGGGCGCTGCGTCACCCGGATGGCATTGATGAGCGGCACTCCGAAGCCCTCACGCGGGACCAGCCGCAGGTTGAGCTGGCCGTCGGTGACGGTGAGGAAGAAGCTGTGATCATCCGCCGTCAGCTGCCCCACCTCGTTGGCGATGTCATGCGCGGGTAGCACCAGCTGGGTCTCCGCCACCACGTCGTAGACGCGCCGCAGGCGCGGCTGGTCCTGGATCTCCGCGAAGCGCAGCTCCAGTTGGTAGACGCCCGGGGGCAGGTTGTCGAAGCGATACTCGACGAAGCCCCGCCGTGCCCGCTGGTAGAGCGGGTCGTCCACCGTTCCGGCGATGGGGCGGGTGGTCGCGACCCGCTCCGAAGGCTCCAGGAACCCCCAAGCGCCCTGGCGGTAGCGCTGGTCCGCGGCCCACCTGTCCGCGAGGTGGTCGACAAACGTGGCGCCGCCCGCGTTCACCGCCTGCTGGTAGGCCGGGACGATGAGGCTGATGCGGGTCTGCAGCAGCGGCTGCCGCCCGCTGTTGGTCCGGACGTACACCGTGGCCTGGTAGACGCCCGGCGCAAGCCCGGTCGTGTCGACCGTGACCGCGATCTCCTGGCTGTGCCCGGGGGCCAGTGTGCCCCGACGGGGCCGCTCCGAAAGCCAGGGCACGTCCGTGAACGCCGGCACGCCGCTCTCAATCAGGTACACCTGCTGGGTGCCCTGGGCCACCATCCACAGGTTGCCCTGCGCGTCCATCTCCAGGCCGCCGCCGTTGAAGCCCGGGCTCGGGTGCGCCAGCGTGTTCAGCACGGTGCAGGTGGCGGGGTTGAGCTCGTAGATGGTGTCCGTGGGGCTGTTGGTCGCCGCCCAGAGCACGCCGAACGAGCCGTTCCACGCAAGACCGGAGATGGCGCTGTCCGGGGGGCTGCACTGACCGATGACCGCGCCCCGGTCCGGATGGGAGAGGCCCTGGACGTGGTAACGGAGTGGGATTCGCTCGCGACCGCCAGGCCGGCCAGCGTCCAGTAGGCGGATGCGACTGCCCATCCCTGCCAGGTTCCGCGACGTGCCATGACCGCGCACTCTACGCCCGGCTCATGCTCGGGCGGAGGCGCTTGGGTCCTGACGGCGCGCTTCTTCCAGGTTCAGTCGGCTTCGGAGAGCCACTCACCGTGCCTTCGTCTTGAGCGGGACGACCTGGAACTTCGACTGGACGTACTCGAGGGTGCCCAGGTCCTTGCCATAGGCGGAGTTGGGCTCATCCACATACGACGTGATGCGGATGGCTCGCCCCTTCCGTGGCAGGTGGTAGGCCAGGATGGAGCCCCCCCAATCCTTGAGGTCCTTCCGGGTCAGTCCGGGTTTGCCTTTGGGAGCGATGAGCCCCGCGTTGGCATAGAGCTCGATGGCCTTCTCGAGGGGGACCTCCAGGCCCTCCCTCTCCAGCGTCAGGCCCGACTTGTCGCACCGGTAGACCGCGGTGTTGATCACCGAGTCCCCGGTGCCCACGATCGCCAGGTGGTAGCCCTCCGGGTTCTTGAAGAGGGCGGCCTCGTAGCGCGTGCCGGCATCATTCCCCGTGGACACGTAGCCGTTGGGCACGTCGCGGACCGTCCAGGTCTGCCCGACGGCCTCTTCGGCGAAGTACATCGCGGAGTTGTCCACCGAGTCGTCCTTCGACGCTTCCGGCACGGCCGTCTTGAGGTGTGCCGTCAGGTGCTGGAGCGCGGTCTCGATGTTGGTGGTGGCACAGCCAGCGCTCGCCGCCGGCTTCGCGGGAGGCGCCGAAGCCAGCGACAGGAGGACGAAAGCCTTCAAGAGCATCACTGCGGATTCCTTTCACGGGGCCATGCCCGGAGCGGGTGGGACTCTACTGACGGAGCACCAGCAGCCGCACTTCCGTCATGTCCTCGATGGCGTACTTCACGCCTTCGCGGCCCAGCCCGGAGCCCTTCACGCCACCGTAGGGCATGGTGTCCACCCGGAAGCTCGGCACGTCACCAACGACGACACCGCCCACCTCCAGCTCGTCCCAGGCCCGCATCGCCCGGGACAGGTCCTGCGTGAAGATGCCTGCCTGGAGGCCGTAACGGCTGTCATTCACCCGGCGCAGGGCCTCGTCGAAGTCGCGGAACGACTGGAGCAGCACCACTGGCCCGAAGGCCTCCTCCGCGCACAGCGCCGCGTCCTCCGGCACACCCTCCAGCACGGTGGCTTCGAGCAGCGCGCCGCGCCGCCCTCCTCCCGCCAACACCCGGGCCCCCCGCTCCACGGCCTGTTGAATCCATCCCTCCAGCCGCCGCGCCGCGGGCTCGTCAATCAGCGGCCCCAGCGTGGTGGACTCATCCCGGGGATTGCCCGCACGCAGGGCCTTCGCCCGCTCGACGAGCTTTTCCCGGAGGGCGTCGTACAGCGACTCGTGCGCGAGCACGCGCTGCACCGAGATGCAGCTCTGCCCCGCCTGGAAGAAGGCGCCTTGGGTGATGCGGTCCGCGACGAAGTCCAGGCGCCCGGCCTGGTCCGCGTCCACCACGCAGGCCGCGTTGCCACCCAGCTCCAGCACCACCTTCTTGCGCCCGGCGCGGGCCTTCAACTCCCAACCCACCTTCTCCGAGCCGGTGAACGACAACAGCTTCAACCGGTCGTCCTCGATGAACGGCCCCACCTCCTCCAGACGCGTGGGCAACACGGAGAAGGCGCCTTCGGGCAGCGCTGTCTCCGCGAGCACCTCCGCCATGAGCAGCGCGCTCACTGGCGTGCGGTCCGACGGCTTGAGGACGAAGGGGCAGCCCGCGGCGATGGCGGGCGCCACCTTGTGCGCCACCAGGTTGAGCGGGAAGTTGAATGGCGTGATGAAGGAGCACGGCCCCACCGGCACACGCTGCGTGAAGCCCCGGTAGCCCGCCGTGCGCTGAGACACCTCCAGGTTGAGGACCTCGCCGCCGCCGCGCACCGCCTCCTCCGACGCTGCCTTGAAGGTCTCGATGAGCCGGGTGACCTCCGCCCGCGCGTCGCGCAGCGGCTTGCCGGCCTCGATGCAGAGGGCGAGCGCGAACTCCTCCGCTCGCTCCTGGAAGCGGCGTACACAGTGCTCCAGCACCTGCTGCCGGGCATACGGCGCCAGCTTGCGCATGGGCCCCGTCGCTCGCACCGCCGCGGCGATGGCCTCCTCCACGGCGGCCGCGTCCGCCACGGCCACGCGCGTGACGACCTCCCCTGTGTACTTGTCGGTGACAGACAGCTCCGCGTTGGGCTGCCTCGGCCGGTTGGCCAGGTAGTACGGGTAGCGCTCAGCCAGCATGACGTTCCTCTCCTTCGCGAGTGTGCCCATGGCTCACGACTCCACCAGGGGACCGGCACCGAGCGCCCGCGCGGTGTCCGTGTAATCAATGGGCAGGTCGATGACGTGCACGCCGCCCGACTCCAGGCAGCGCGTGAGCGTGGCGCCGAACTCGGTGGCGCTCGCCGGGCGGTGGCCTCGAGCGCCGTAGGCCTCCGCGTAGCGGACGAAGTCCGGGTTGCCCAACGTCATCCCGAAGTCGGGCAGGCCCATCTCCTCCTGCTTCCAGCGGATCATCCCGTAGCCGTCGTCGCGCACGACGATGACCGTCAGGTCCAGCTTCAGGCGCACCGCCGTCTCCAGCTCCTGCGAGTTCATCATGAACCCGCCGTCACCACAGACGGCCACCACCTTGCGACGGGGGTGCACGAGCTTCGCGGCGATGGCGGACGGCAGGCCCGCGCCCATCGTCGCGAGCGCGTTGTCCAGCAGCAGCGTGTTGGGCCGGCGGCAGCGGTAGTAGCGGGCGAACCACAGCTTGTACATGCCGTTGTCCAGGCACACGACGCCGTCGTCCGGCATGGCGCGGCGCACCTCCGCGACCAGCCGCGCGGGGTAGATGGGGAAGCGGTCATCCGCGGCGCCACTGACGAACTGCGCGTCGAGCCCCGCGCGCGACTTCTCGAAGGGCGTGAAGTCCCAGTGCGAGCGCGGTCCCACGCCCTCCGCGATGCGCCACACGGCGTTCGCCAGGTCTCCCGTCACCTGCACCTGCGGGAAGTACACGGGGTCGACCTCCGCGGAGGAGAAGTTCAGGTGGATGACCGTGCGGCGGCCGTCGCGCATGACGAACGGGGGCTTTTCGATGACGTCATGGCCCACGTTGAGGATGCAGTCCGAGGCCTCGATGGCGCGGTGGACAAAGTCGCCGTCAGACAGCGCGGCGGTGCCCATCCACAGCGGATGCGTTTCATCCACCACGCCCTTGCCCATCTGCGTGCTGAAGAAGGGCAGCCCCACGCGGTCCACGAAGGCGCGGAGCATCTCCGACGTCAGCTTGCGGTTGGCCCCCGCGCCAATCATCAGCAGCGGACGGCGGGCCGACGCGAGCGCCTCCACCGCCTGGGCGATGGACGCCTCGTCCGCCACCGGCCTGCGCGCGACACCGGGCGACAGGGGCAGGGCCTCGGTGGGCTCGCGCGCCACGTCCTCGGGCAGTTCCAGGTGGGTGGCGCCGGGGCGCTCCTCCTCCGCGCGGCGAAAGGCCTCGCGGACCGCCGAGGGCACGTGCTCCGCGGACACGAGCATGCGGGTGGACTTGGTGAGCGGTCGCATCATCCCGACGACGTCGACAATCTGGAAGTGGCCCTGCTTGCTCACCTTGATGGGCTTCTGGCCGGTGAGCATCACCATGGGCATGGCGCCAAGCTGCGCGTACGCAGCGGCGGTAACGAGGTTGGTGGCCCCCGGCCCCAGCGTCGCCAGACACACGCCCGCGCGTCCGGTGAGCCGTCCCTGCGTGGCGGCCATGAACCCGGCCGCCTGCTCGTGCCGGGTGACGACCAGGCGCATGCCGGCGGTGCGCATGGACTCGAGCAGGTCCAGGTTCTCCTCGCCGGGCAGTCCGTAGACACTGCGCACGCCCTCCGCTTCGAGCGCCTTCACGAACAGATCCGATGCCTTCATGGGGTGCCTCTCCTTCGGTGACGAGGAAGATGTACCCAGGGGCGTCGATTCGTACATTCGTCTGTTTTCATCGAGTCGATAGATGCCGTCTATGATGGCTCCATGGAGCTCCGACACCTCCGCTACTTCTCCGCCGTCGCGGACGCGCTGCACTTCGGGCGCGCCGCGCGGCGGTTGCACGTCTCCCAGCCCACGCTGTCGCATCAGATCCACCAACTGGAGGAGGAGGTCGGCACACCTCTCTTCGAGCGGGCTCGCACCGGGGTGCGGCTCACGCAGGCCGGGGAGCTGTTCCGCACCTATGCCTCCCGCGCGCTGGAGGACGTGAACGCGGGCCTGTCGGCGGTGGGCGCGCTGCGGGGGCTCGCCACGGGGGCGCTGCGCGTGGGCTATCCCCCGAGCATGCGCGGCCTCGTGGTGCCTGCACTGACGGCGGTGCTGCGCAGACATCCCGGGCTGGCGCTGAGCGCGCAGGAGGCCGTGGTCCGGAAGCTGGAGCGGCAATTGGCGGACGGAAAGCTGGACGTGGGCCTGGGCTATGCGCCCGCGCGGCTGGCGGACCTGGACGCGGAGCCTGTCTTCGACAGCCGGCTCGCGCTCGTCGTAGGACGGGGGCATGCGCTGGCGGGCGCGGAGTCCGTGGGTGTGAAGCTGCTCGCGGAAGAGCCGTTCGCGCTCCTGTCACGCGGCCTGCGGGTGCGCGCCCGCGTGGACGCGCACTTCGCGGCGATGCGGTTCGCGCCTCGCATCGCGCTCGAATCGAACGCGGTGGCCACCGTGCTGGCCATCGTCCGCGCGGGCCTCGCCGTCACGGTGCTCCCGGAGCCACGGCTCGCGGACGCGGAGCGGCTGGTGGTGAAGCGGCTGTCCCCCGCGCCCCGCTCGGAGCTGGCCGCGCTCCTCTGGCGCAAGGGTGCCCCGCGCACACCCGCGGCGGAGCTGTTCGCGGCCGAGGTCCGGGCACGGGCGAAGGAAGACGTGGGTTAGACATTGGGAAACTGAGAGAGCAAGGAATCCATACTATCCACAAATGACCCGTGTCGTGGCCGACTGGGGCAATGGTTGTCATTCGTGGGCGGATGCACTCTTGGGTTCAAGGCGGACACAGCCATCCGTGTTCGTCCGGCCGGATTTCCCCATGCGGGGGAGGCGGGCCTTCTTGTCCCGGGTGGCGGCGTGCCCAGGTGAACCATGGCGAACATCGGCAAATCCCTTGTGGGTGTGGCCTCGTGTGCGTTGTTCCTCGGTGCTTGTGGTCCTCTTCCGGAGGGTGAGGAGTTCGACGGCTCCGTTCCCGAGGAGGCCGAGGTCCTGGACGACAGCCAGTCCGAGGAGCCCCGGCGCGTGGAGGCGCAGACGCTCGCGGGAGACCTGGGAAGCGCCCTGGCAAGTCCGGTCGCGACCTACCCCACGAGCTGCACGGCGAGCAATCAGTGGACGACCACGTGCGGGTCGGGCTCGTCGCGAGACGTCTCCTGGGTGTGGAAGGTCCCCGCGACGGGGACCTATGCGTTCTCCACGAGGAACTCCAACTTCGACACCGTCATGGAGATCCGGAACTACAAGGCCACGAACGAGGTCTTGAAGTGCAACGATGACACGGGCAGCGGCACGACGTCCGGCATGACCTTCACGCTCATCAAGGGCAGCCAGTTGCTCATCGTCGTCGAGGGCTATGGGGGTGATTGCGGCAACGTTCACCTGAACATCGCCAAGCGTTAGCCCCAGGGCCTCAGCCAGAGCACCCAACCCGCCAGACCCAGCTGCACGACCAGGGTCAGCGTCGCGCCAACCGCCTGGATGGGGTTGGTGCGCAGCATCCCGAAGGCATGCGCCAGCCGCGCCACGAGCAGCGCACCGCCGAAGACATGGAGCGCCGTCGAGTTCCCTCCGCTCAGCTCCGCCAGCAGCAGCAGGATGAGCGCCAGGGGAACCTGCTCGACGTTGTTGCCATGCGCGCGGATGGCGGACCCGAGGCCGGAATGGCCTCCGTCGCCCCGGAACACCTTGAGCTTCGTGCGGACCCGGCTGACGTTGATGGAGAGCGCCAGCGTGAGGAAGGCGTTGAGCGCGGCGTAGAGCGAGGTGACAGGGACGAGGGAGAGCGTGCCGAGCAGGGGGTTCGTCAAAGCGAGAGCCTCCAACCACGAGAAGGCTGGGACGCTAGCCGTTTCTTGACGTCCGTGGGACGTGATGGCTCCCGCGTTGACGCCGCGGGGGGGTGACTGTGACGCTGCGTCCCGTGTCCATGACTCCTCCGGCGGAAGCGTTCTTCACGGCATCAGGCGTTCGACTCCGGCGGCGGGGTTCCCGTCCAGGCGCCTTCAACTGGCTGATGCTCCCGGGCGGGCCGGGGATTGGCTCCGAGAGTCTGTTCGGACTGGCGGACGCGCTGGACGTTCCCGGGACGTGCTGGATGGTGGACCTGCCGGGAGATGGGTCCAATGTGTCTCCTCCCGGTGCACCCGAGAATCCCTACGACGTGTGGCCGAGGGTTCTCATCGAGGCCGCCCAGGCACTTCCGAACTGCGTCTATCTGGGACACTCCACGGGAGGCATGTATCTGCTGTCCGTGCCGGAGTTGGAATCGCTCCTCGTGGGCTTGGTGCTCGTGAGCACGGCGCCGGACGCGAGCTGGCGTGCGCCGTTCTTCGCGATGACCCAGCGTCATCCCCTGCCCGAGGTCGACGCCGCGACCCGCCGTTATGAAGCCGAGCGCACGAATGAACGGCTCCGCGACATCGCGGTGGCATCGGCGGAGTGGAACTTCACGCCGGAGGGTGTGACGGCAGGGCGCGAGCTGCTGCGGCGGATGCCCTACAACCGCGCGGCGGTGGACTGGTCCGACCGGAACTTCGATGAGACGTACGTGCACACCTGGTGGCCGCGCTCCCTGCCCACGCTCATCATCAGCGGCGCCGAGGACCGCATCGTCCAGCAGACGCCCTGGTCACAGCCCACATTCCAGGGTCCGCACATCCTCCACCGGCGGGTGGAGGGCGCCGCGCACTTCCCGTGGATCGAGCGCCCGGACGCCGTGGCTTCCGCGCTGCGTGCGCTGGTCGACCGGATGACGCCACGTCCTTGAGGCTCCAGGTCCACGCACCGCGCCGCAAGCCTTGCACCGGCGTACGTCCTCACCGAGCATCGCCCCGTGTCTCCCCTCCCCCCTGCGTCGTCCCCTCACGTCCTGGCTGACCGCTTCGTGCGCACGCGCGCACAGGAAGCCGCGCTCATCCTGGGCGCGGCGCTCTTCACCGCGCTGCTCGCCCAGGTCGCCCTCTCCGTGCCGGGCTCACCGGTGCCCATCACGGGACAGACGCTCGCGGTCGTCCTCACGGCGGCCGCGCTCGGCCCCGGACGTGGCCTGGCCGCGCAGGCCGCCTATCTCCTGCTGGGAGCGGTGGGACTGCCCTTCTTCGCGAAGGGCGCCAGCGGCTGGGGGGCCCTGGCCGGTCCGACGGGCGGCTTCCTGGTGGGCTTCCTCCCCGCCGCGTTCCTCGTGGGCCTCGCGGCGCGCCACGGATACGACCGGCGGTGGTGGACGGCGGTTCCGCTCTTCCTCGCGGGCCAGCTCCTGGTCCTGGTCATCGGTGTGTCGTGGCTCCACGTGAAGGCCGGGCTCGACTTCACCACGGCCTTCCAGAAGGGCTTTTTCCCCTTCGTCCCCGGGGGCCTGCTCAAGGCTGTCATCGCCGGCCTCGTCATGCCGCTTGCCTGGAGGCTCGCGCGGCCTCGCGCGCCCTGAAGCGGCGCGGACGGGATGGGCGTCAGCTCGCGCCGCGCGGCCGTGACCGCCGAGGTGTCGTCAGCTCTTGCGCGAGCGCTTCGCGCAGGATGCCCGCCAGTTGGGCCACGGTCTCGCTCGGCTCCCGTTCGGCCCTGAGCAGGTACACCGGAATGCTCCCGAGCGCGGGCAAGCCCGAGGCGCCGGGCTCCAGCACGGCCAGCGTCTTCGGCAGGCCGAAGGCCGTCCGCAGCGTCACTCCCAGCCCCGCCTCGGCCGCCGCCCAGAGGCCCGCGAGGCTCGGGCTCGCGAACGCGATCCTCCAGGCGAGCCCCTTCCGGTCCAAGGCGGTCGTGCAGGCCTCCCGGAAGATGCATGGCGCTTCGAAGGCGATGAGCGGCAGCGGCTGGCCGCGACTCCCCGTGCCCTGCCAGTCAGGCGGGCCAATCCACACGAGCGGCAGCTCGGCGATGCGCTCACTGCATCCTCGCGCCCCTCCGCTCCAGGCGAGCGCGAGGTCCAGCTTGCCGGTCATGACGTGGTTGACGAGGTGGGCGTTGCGCTCGGTGCGCACCTCGATGCGCACCGCCGGATGCGCGCGCGCGAAGGTGCTGAGCACCCGGGGCAGCCAGGTTTCAGCGAAGTCCTGCGGCAATCCCAGACGGACCTCGCCCTCCAACTGGCTGCCTCGCAAGCTGGCCACGGTCTGATCATTCAATTCGAGGATCCGCCGTGCGTGGCCCAGCAGCACCTCCCCCGCCTCGGTCAGGACCAGGCCTCTTCCGGAGCGTTCGACCAGCGCGCGGCCCACCTGCTCCTCCAGCTTGCGCAGCTGGGAGCTCACCGCTGACGGCGAACGGCCCACCCGTGCGGCGGCCCGGGCGAAGCTGCCCAGCTCAAAGGCCGTCACGAACGTCCGCAAGACATCCATGTCCAGGTTGATCCGGGGGAGCATCGTTCGATTTCCTCGAACCCAGGCTTCCAGACTTCGGATTTTTCGGCAAGGCGGGTCCGGGATACGACGCCGGTCATGCCGGCCTCTCCCGCCCATTCTCGAAGCGTCAGGGTCATGCCACTCGTTGTCGCCACGGTGGCCGTCTGGATGGTTTCGGCGGCGGCGCACGCGCAGGCCCCCTCCGCATCCCGGTCCTGGCCGCTGCCCCAACCCGCGCCCATGCCGCCGCCCATCGAGGCGCCACGAGACACGCCCTTCCCCGGCACCATCCGGCTGCGCGTCGATGCCACCGACACGGCGCGCGGTCTCTTCCGCGTCACGGAAACCCTCCCGGTCGCGCCCGGAAGGCGGTTGACGCTGTTCTTTCCGCAGTGGCTCCCAGGGGACCATGGGCCCACCGGGCAGCTGGATGGACTCGCGGGGCTGAGGGTCCAGGCCGGGAAGAGAGTCATTGCGTGGACCCGCGACGCCGTCCAGGTCGCGGCCTTCCACATCGACATCCCCACCGGCGTGACGTCCATCGACGTGAACTATCAGTTCCTTGGCGCCACGGAGCCGCGCGTGGGCCCGGTGGTGGCCACGTCCACGATGATGGATCTGCAATGGCACAACCTAGTGCTTTACCCTTCGGGCCATTACGCCCGGCGCATCACCTATGCAGCCAGCGTGAAGCTGCCGCCCGCCTGGGAGTTCGCCTCGCCGCTGACCGTCGCCCAACGGGATGGCGATGAGGTCCGGTTCCAGCCGGTGACGCTGGACACGCTGGTCGACTCGCCCGTGATTGCCGGCCGCGCCTTCAAGCGCATCCTGTTGAGCGAGGACCCCGTCCCGGTCCACGTGAACATCGTCGCCGACGAGGCCGCGAGCCTCGAACCGCCTCCCGGATTCGTCCAGGGCTACCAGTCACTGGTGCAACAGGCCTACCGACTCTTCGGCTCACGGCACTATGACCATTACGACCTGATGGTCTGGCTGGCGGACGGCTTCGGCCCCAGCTACTTCGAACACCTCCGCGCGGGCGAGAACGCCCTGCCCGCCGACTTCTTCACGACCTGGACGGACCGGCCCGAACACCGGGGCCGGCTGGCGCATGGGTTCGTCCATTCGTGGAACGGCCTGTTCCGCCGCCCCGCGGAGATGTGGACGCCGGACTTCAACACGCCGGAGCGCGATTCACTGCTCTGGGTGTTCGAGGGATTGACCTATTACTGGCAGGACGTGCTCACCACCCGGGCGGGTTTGTGGACGCGGGAGGACGCGCTCGATGACCTGGCCGCGACCGCGGCGGCCATGGCCAGCCGCCCCGGCCGGCGCTGGCGCCCGCTCCGGGACGTGACGAACGACGCCATCGTGCAGCGCCGCAAGGCGCTCTCCTGGAAGGGCTGGCAGCGCGACATGTTCGATGCCTACTCCGAGGGCCAGTTGATCTGGCTGGAGGCCGACACGCTGATCCGGGAGCGCAGTGGCGGCCGCAAGTCGCTGGATGACTTCGCTCGCGCGTTCTTCGGCGTGCGCCCGGGCAGCCAGGTGACCATGACGTACACGCTGGAAGACATCGTCACCACGCTCAATGACATCCTCCCCCATGACTGGTCAGGCTTCTTCCGCTCCCGGATTGAAGAGACGCACGACGCCCCGCCCCTGGGGGGAATCACCCGAGGCGGCTACGCGCTCACCTGGAGCGAGCACCCCACGGATGCCGTCCGGCGCGCCGAAGCGGCGAGCGGGAACGTGGACCTCAGCGACTCCCTGGGCGTGACGCTCGCGAAGGACGGAAAGGTGCTCCGGGTGGAGTGGGAGAGGCCGGCCTTCGAGGTGGGCCTGCTGCCCGGCGCGGTGGTGACGGCCGTGAACGGGAGCCCCTACGACGCGCAACGGCTGAAGGACGCCGTCAAGGCCACTGCGCACCAGGAGCCCTTGCGGCTCTCCTGGCGCCAGGGCACGGCCACGCGTTCCGCCCTCATTCCCTGGCATGGGGGTTTGCGCTACCCCCGGCTGCGGCGGGTCGAGGGCACACCGGCGCTCCTGGATGAAATCCTGGCGCCGCGAGACTGACTCCGGAAGGCCCATGACCTCAGGCGTCTCCACGCACGCGCCGTGGAGGCGCGCGGTCAGGCCCCGGGACGGCCGAGCCACTCCTCGAACCGCGTCTTCCCGATGCGAGGGGTGCCGCTCGGCGTGAGCGAGCTGTCCTCCAGTTCCACGCCGAAGTAGCGCGCGCGGGCATCCGGGATGACCTTGCGCCCGTCCTGCCTGGCGCGCAGGAAGAGCTGCACCGCGTCCACCAGGCGCAGACGCTCCGGTCCGGCCACCTCGACGATGCCCTGGACGGGCTTGCCCAGCGCCGCTTCTGCCACGGCGTCCGCCACATCCTCCGCCGCCATGGGCTGCATGAGCGCCGTGGAAAGGCGCACCGCCTCCCCGTCCGTTCCCGCCTGCGCGATGCTGCCCATGAACTCGAAGAACTGCGTCGCGCGCACCAGCGTGTACGGAATCCCGCCAGCCTGGATGAGCTTCTCCTGGGCCATCTTGGCGCGGAAGTAGCCGCTGCCCAGCAGCCGCTCGGTGCCGACCACGGACAACGCGACGTGGTGCTCCACGCCGGCCTTCGCTTCCGCCGCCAGGAGATTGCGCCCCGAGGTCTCGAAGAACGACAGCACGGCGGCGTCCTCGAACGACGGTGAGTTGGCCACATCCACCACCACCCGCGCGCCCGTGAGCGCCTCCGCCAGGCCCTCGCCCGTGAGCGTGTTGACCCCCATGCTGGGGGCCGCCGCCACCACCTCATGGCCCTGTTCGCGCAGCCGCTTCGCCAGCTTCGTTCCGATGAGGCCGGTGCCCCCAATGACCACGATCTTCATGTTTGCCTTTCGGTTGACGCCAGCAACGTATGGGTGAAAGGTGTTGGCCGCCATGCCATCTACCCCTGGTTTTCCGCCAACCTCCCGCCGGCCGCGCACCGTGCTCTTCGTCGCCTTTCCGGACATGGGGCTGCTGGACATGACGGGCCCCCAGACGGTGTTCTGGGCCGCGTCCAAGGCCCTGGCCGAGCGTGGATGGCCGGGGTACGTCCGCCACACCGTGAGCCTGGAAGGCGGGCTCGTGCAGTCAGCGGAAGGCGTCGCGTTGCAGACGTCGCCGCTCGCCGCGTTCAGGGACGTGCCGGTCGACACCCTCGTCGTTCCGGGCTCGCCGGACATCGAGCAGGTGCTGTCCCGGTCAGGGCGCCTGATTGAATGGCTGAGGAAACAGGCGGCAGTGGCCCGCAGGACCGCGTCGGTGTGCAGCGGCACCTTCCTGCTGGCGCAGGCCGGGCTGCTTCACGGCAAGCGCGCGGCGACCCATTGGGCCATGGGAGACCGGCTTTGTGAGCGCTTCCCTTCCCTCACGCTCGACCGCGACGCGATCTTCGTCCGGGAGGATCCGGTGTGGACCTCCGCGGGAGTCAGCGCGGGCATCGACCTGGCGCTCGCGCTGGTGGAGGCGGACCATGGACATGACATCTCCATGAAGGTGGCGCGGGAGCTGGTCGTCTTCCTGAAGCGGCCGGGCGGCCAATCCCAGTTCAGCGAGCTGCTGCAATCCCAGACCCAGGACACCGCCGACTTCGATGCGCTGCACCTGTGGCTCGCGGACAACCTGGGCCGTGACGACCTCACCGTTGAAATGCTGGCCCGGCAGGCCCGGATGAGTCCCCGGAACTTCGCGCGCGTCTACAAACAGAAGACCGGCCGGACCCCCGCGAAGGCGGTGGAGGTCCTGAGGCTGGAGCGGGCCAGGGGGTTGCTGGAGGAGTCGAAGCGCAACATCGATCAGATCGCCCGGATGTGCGGCTTCGGCAGCGAAGAGCGGATGCGGGTGACCTTCCAGCGCAACCTCGCCGTTTCGCCGAGCGACTACCGGAAGCGGTTCGCGACCTGAGCGCCGCGCTCACCCCGCGTCCCGTGGTGCTGCGCGACGGCACACACCTGAGGCTGAGCCCCCACCGCAAGGCCGCGGTGGAAGCCCTGCTGCGTCAGTCGTTCTGACCCCGTGCTCCTCCGTCAAGGACAGTTCAACGTCGCTGGGGACGGAAGGTTGTTCGGGTTCTGGGGGAGCGGCTGGGGATCCGCCGGAATGGCCCAGGAGAAGTCCGTGGTCGTGAAGCCCGCGAACCATGGGTACGTGGCGAAGTCGATGGGCGCCTTGTAATCACATGGATACGAGGGCGTCTGGAGCACCCACGTCGCGGGCGGACTGCTGGCGGTGTTCGCGAAGGCGCTGGCCACGGCCGCGGTGCCATGGCACGTCATGCAGTTGCTCTGGACGCCCACGGGGATGTTCGGTGAGGTCTCCAGGTAGGGATTGAAGCAGACAGCCATCTTGCTGCTCCCCTTGCCCTGCGTCTGGTTGTAGGCGGTGCACATCGCGTAGTTGCGCCCCGCCCCCGTGACCTTGTCCGTCATCCCCTTCTTGCTCCCGGGAAAGTCATCCGGCGCGTCGCTGCCGGGCTGCCACCAGAAGGTCTGCCACGTCCAGTTGATGAGCTCCTTGGTGTTGACGTGCATCGCCGTGAGGACGGCGTAGTCGCCCGCTTCCGCCTGGAGCCCTTCGATGTTGGTGTTGTTGAAGGCCTGGGCCTCGTCGGCGTTCATCTGGAAGGAGTAGATGGCGGAGAGCGGCGTGTGCAGGTAGTGCTGGCAGTTGAGGATCGCGGACCCGGGATGGGCGTTGTTCACCTGGTCGATGAGGGGCGCCACGCCTTGAATCTGCTCGGCGGTGGCCTCCGTGATGGGCGCATCCGCTGGCGCCGAGGGGTCCACGATGGCGCACGTCAGCCAGAGCGAGGGCGTGGGATGGCACTTGTCCGCCTCTTGTTGCTCGGGCGTGCAGGTGGTCCCGGAGCCGACGCTGCCCGCGAAGCCCCTCCACACGGGCACCGGCGTGGGCTTGCGCTTCTTCACCAGGTACAGCACGGGCTTGAGCTCCATGGCCGCCGAGCCCCGGTTCCCCGCGGAGGGCGCGGTGTACGGCGCCTGCTGCACCGTCCGCTGCGCGGTGGGTGTATTCGCCGGCCACTGGCTGTTGAGGTCGGCCAGGCTGGTGAACCGGTTGTAGAAGTACGACGGTCCCCCCGGCACGGCCGGATGGCCCTGCGTCAGGTACGCGGCCATCTCCGGATTGAACTTGTTGAAGGAGACGAGTTGGTCGGTCGGGGTGACGACCGGGCCCGAACCCGCGGGGTGGTGGAACTGGCGGGGGCCGTGGAAACCATGGGTGGCCTTGCGCCGCGACACGTCTGGCATTGACGCGCCCGGGGCCGGGAAGAGCTCCTCGCCGCTCCAGGTGTCCCACACTGGCATGGGGAGCCCCGTTCCCGGGTAGGCCTGTCCGGAGTCGGCATGCAGACCCGCCCAGAGGTTCCAGGCCTTGGTCGTGATGCTGGCGGTGTTCCACGCATCCGCCCACTGCTGGATTTCATCCCGGTTGCCTGGAAAGTCATACCCGGGAGGAATGGGGGTGGGTGTGATCCAGGGATCGCGAGGCTTGCAGGCGACCAGGATACAGAGACAGGTCAGCAGGAGTATCCGGACAGGGTGGCGCATGGGTGAAATGCAAACGCATGCCCCTGGAATGTATTGGTCATCCCCGAGTGCCAGCGTCGCGGGCACGCCCTGATTCCAGAGCAGGAACGGACCAGACGCCGCAGGTCCTGACCGTGTGTCCGCCCCCGGTTTCGGGCCCAATCC
>NZ_RAWN01000173.1:0-20294 GCF_003668895.1 Corallococcus sp. AB045 | reverse complement strand
TCCAACCTCACTGGCGCCCTCGCCACCCCCTCCCTCTTCGTCCCCGACTACTGGGCACGCCACCTGCGCCAGCCCGTCCTCTTCCGCCAGGGCCTCGAGGCCCTCGTCGCCAAGAAGTTCACCCACTTCCTTGAGATTGGCCCCAGGCCCGTCCTCACCGGCCTGCTGCGCTCCGCCTCCAAGGGCCTCTCCTGCATCCCCTCCCTCGACTCCTCCGACCCGGAGCGCGCCTTCTGCTCCGCCGCCGCCTCGCTCCACGCCCTCGGCCTCGACCTCGACTGGAAGGGCCTGTTCCCGGGGAAGACGCCGCGCTGGGCGAGCCTGCCCACCTACCCCTTTGAGCGCACTCGCTTCTGGGCCAGCAAGACCTTCGTAGAGAGCAAGAAAGACACCATGCAAGTCAACGCGCAGACCCGCCAAGCCACTCCGGACAGCACGACCGCCGTTGCCGCCACTGCCCGCGCCGTCCGTGCGCTGTTCGCCGAACAGTTGTCCACGGAGGCCGACCGCCTCGACCAGGACACGCCGCTTCTCGAGCTGGGCGCCGACTCGTTCGTCATGGTGTCCGCGCTCAAGAAGCTGGCGGAGATCTGGCAGGTCCGGATGTCCGTGCGTGACTTGTTCGAGGTCCATCTCACGGTGAACCAGATCGCGGCCCACCTGGTCGCGACCTCACCGGTGGCGGACGGCGTCGCCGCCAGGCACAGCGGGCCGGCCATCCCCGCGGCCGAGCCGGTCCGTGCTCCGGCGCCCCCGGCCCCGCGGATGGGCACTCCGGCGCCCGCCGCGCCCCAGCAGGCCGTCGTGCCCGAAGCCCCCAAGCCCGCCAGGACGTTCGCACCGGCCCCCGCGCCGACGCGTGCGCCCGCGCCCACGGCAACCGGCGCCTACCAGCCGCCCCGGTTTGGAAACACGAAGCCCGCGGCCGCCCCGGGGATGACGCCGCGCCCGCCGGCCAGCCGCCTCACGACCGAGCAGGCCGAGTATCTGGCCCGCTTCACTGCGCGCTATACGAGCAAGACGGGCCGCTCGAAGGAGCTGGCGGCCGCGACTCGCGGCAAGCTGGTCAACACCCGAAGGTCCTCGTCGGGCTTCCGGCTGGAGACCAAGGAACTCACGTATCCCATCGTCGCCACGGACTCCAAGGGCTCGAGGATCCGGGACCTGGACGGCAACGAGTACGTGGACCTCGCCATGGGCTTTGGCGCCACGCTGTTCGGACACAACCCGGACTTCGTGCGCGAGGCCCTCGCCGTTCGCCTCGAAAAGGGCTACCAGATTGGCCCCGCGAGCGAGCTCGCGGGTGAGTGCGCCCGCTTGATCTCGACCGTGACGGGCATGGACCGGGTGCTGTTCCTGAACTCGGGCACCGAAGCGGTGATGACCGCGATGCGCATCGCGCGGGCTGCCACGGGCCGCTCCAAGGTGGTGGTCTTCCAGAACGCCTACCACGGACACTTCGATGCCACGATGGTGACGCCCGATATCGACGGTGGCGGCGCCACGGCGCGGCCCATGACGCTCGGCACGCCCCAGCGGATGATCGATGACGTCATCGTGCTGCCCTACGCGAACCCGCGGTCCATCGACACCATCCGCGCGCTCGGCCACGAGCTCGCCGCGGTGATTGTCGAGCCGGTCCAGAACCGCCGTCCCGACCTGCACCCGACCGAGTTCCTACAGGCCCTGCGCGAGGTCACCCGCGAGACGGGAAGCCTCCTCGTGTTCGATGAGATCCTGGTCGGCTTCCGCATCGCCCTCGGCGGCTCACAGGAGTGGTTCGGCGTCCAGGCCGACATGGTGACCTACGGGAAGATCATCGGCGGCGGACTCCCCCTGGGCGTCATCGCCGGCCGGCACGAGATCATGGACCGGGTCGATGGCGGCGCCTGGAACTACGGCGATGACAGCGCGCCCCAGGAGAACACCACGTACACCGCCGGCACCTTCAGCATGCATCCGCTGGCCATGGCGGCATGTCACGCCACGCTGACGGAGATGCTGCGCCAGGGCGGCGAGCTGCAGCGAACTCTCAACCAGCGCGCCGACCGGTTGATGGAGATCCTGAATGAGGTCTTCACGAACAATCAGGTGCCGCTCATGGCGGTCAACTTCGGCTCGTTCTTCCGCTTCGCGCAGTCGGGCAACCTGAGCTTCGTCTACCAGCCGATCGAGCTCGACCTCTTCTTCTACCACCTCATCGAGAAGGGCGTTTACGTGTGGGAGGGGCGGACCTGCTTCATCTCGACCGCCCATGACGACAAGGACATGGATCTCATCATCCAGGCCGTCCATGAGAGTGTGAGCGAGCTGAAGGCCGGCGGGTTCTGGCCCGGCCGGGAAGGACCCGGCGGAGGCTCGGGGCGTCCGGACTCCGGCTCGGCCGGACACGCCTCGTCGGGCGCGAAGACCACGGCCAGCCCGGTCGCCCCCGCGGTCCCGTCGCCGCGAGACGCGGGCCGCGCTTCGCTCCTCGGCCGGGCCATGCGCCAGGATGAGGGCAGCCCGGCCGCACGCGCCCCCGAGCCATCGCGGACGAAGCCTCCGCCGCGCGCGATGCCCGCGCCCATCGTCGACGACAGCTACACCGCTCGCCGCTCCGACGGCTCCACCATCGATTTCTCCCTCTACTACTTTGGCGACCTCGCCGAGGACGCCCAGGCGGACAAGTACAGACTCCTGCTCGACGGGGCCCAGTTCGCCGATGAAAACGGCTTCCAGGCCGTGTGGTTGCCCGAGCGGCACTTCCACTCGTTCGGCGGTTTCTCGCCCAACCCCTCCGTGGTCACGGCGGCGCTCTCACAAAGGACGAAGCGGGTCGATCTGCGCGCGAGCGTGCTCATCCCCCTTCAGCATCCCATCCGCGTCGCCGAGGAGTGGGCGGTACTCGACAACCTCAGCCAGGGCCGAGTGGGGATCGCGCTGGCCTCCGGCTGGCACGCCAACGACTTCGTGCTCGACCCGGAGAGCTGGGAGCGCAAGCGAGAGGTGATGGTCGAGCGCCTCGGCGCGCTCCAGCACCTCTGGCGCGCCAGCGAAGTGCCGTTCTCCGGCCCCAACGGGCAGGATGTCCCCGTTCGTATCTTCCCTCGCCCCACCCGCGCCTCGCTGCCCCTGTGGCTCACCACGCTCGGCAATCGCGAGACCTGGTCCATGGCGGGCCGGCTCGGCCTCGGCGTGCTCACCAACCTCATCGGCCAGAAGATCTCCGACATCGCGGACAACATCCAGGCGTACCGGCAGGCCCGCACGGAGGTCGGCCTGGATCCGAACCGGGGCCACGTCACCGTGCTGCTGCACACGCTGGTGGGCGCGGAGCTGAACGAGGTGCGCGAGCAGGCCCGAGCGCCTTTTGGCCGCTATCTCGCCTCGTCCCTCGGCCTGTTCCAGCAGATGGTGCGCGAGCAGGGCCTCACCGCGGACTTCGACACCCTGACCCCCGAGGACCGCGCGTTCCTGCTCAACGCGGCCTACAACCGCTATGCGTCGGGCAACGCGCTCATCGGAACCGTGGAGAGCACGGCCGCCGTGGTCGATCAGCTCGTCGCGGCGGGGGTGGACGAGCTCGCCTGCTTCATCGACTTCGGCGTCGAGCACGACTATGTGCGCAGCCACCTGCGCTTTCTCGGGGAGCTCAAGGACCGCTACCGAAAGCCCACCAAGAAGGCGCTTCCCAGCAGCCTCACGTACACATCGACGGCGCCCATCGTCATGCCCAGCGCGAGGAGCTCCGCGGGCCGTCCGAGCTCGGCCCCGGCCTCTGAGACCGCCGTCCCCGCGAGCAGCGCGGACGAAGACGAAGGGAAGCGAATCGCGCTTCGCCTCCCCCTCACGGGGGACCAGCGCATGCTCTGGTTCCTCGCGCGCATGGGCGCGGATGGCCTGATGGCCTATGCGCAGACCATCGTACTGCGCCTGACCGGTCCGTTCGATGTCGCGGCGATGCAACGCGCCTACGCGGCCGTCATCGCCCGTCATGAAGCGCTGCGCATCGTGTTCGCCGACGATGGCGAGAGCCAGTCCGTGCTGGCCCGAGGCGTGAGTGAGGTCCCGATCATCAATCTGTCCGCCCTGGACTCCGAGCCTCGTGCGCGGCAGTTGGAGGCGTGTCTGGCGGACGAGGCCGAGCGGCCCTTCGAACTTGACGAGTCGCTCGTGCGGCTGGCGGTGGTCAAGCTCACCGAGACCGAGCACGTGCTCGTGCTCACCAGCCATCACCTGGTCTGCGACGGGGTCTCGGTCGGCATCCTCCTGACGGAGCTCGCCGCGCTCTACGCGGATGCGAGCAAGGCCGCCAAGCTGCCTCCGGCCCCGAGCTTCGCCGAGCACGTGCACTGGAGACTCGCCCAGCACCAGGAGGCTGACTATGCCCGCGAGGAGGCATACTGGCTCCAGGTGATCGGCACGAAGCTGCCCGTGCTGGAGCTGCCCACCGACCGCCGTCGGCCCCCGATCAAGACATATGACGGCGACCGGGTGACGCTCACGCTGGAGGCCGCGTTCTTCACGCGACTCAAGGGCTTCGCCCAGGAGATTCGCAGCACCTACTTCATGGTCGTCCTCGGCGCGTTCGCCGCGTTCTTGCATCGCGTTGCCCGGCAGGACCAGGTGGTCGTGGGCGTACCGTTCGGTGGCCGTGGTCGCGAGGGAAGCCAGACCATGATCGGCTATCTGTCCAACGTGTATCCGATCGTGAGCCGGCTCGAGCTGGGCGACAGCGTGGCCACGTACCTCGACCGCCTGCGCGCCACGCTGCTGGATGCCTACGACCACCAGAGCTATCCCTTCAGCGCGCTCGTGGCCAAGGCGATGTCGAGCACCGGGTCCGGGCGCGCCCCGTTCTTCTCGGTGGCCTTCAACTGGGACCGGGTCGACCTTCCGCGGCTCGAAGGGCTTGCTGTCGAGCAGCTCGAGTTCCGCCCGCGATATGTCGACTACGACCTGATGCCGAACATCATGGAGGTGAACGGCGAGGTCGTCATCTCATGGGATTACAACAGCCAGCTGTTCGACCGGGGCACGCTCGAGACGCTGGCGAACCAGTTCGTCGTCATGCTCCGCGCGCTCGTGCGCGATGCCAACGCGCAGGTCCACGACCTGCCCCTGCGCGACGCGGCAGCGGAGGTGGCCTTCCTCCAGGCCCATGCCACGCCCCGTCGCGCGCCGGAGGGCCTCCGCGACACGCTCTCCGCGCTCCTGGCCGACACGGCGGCCCCCCATGGCGCGACGGTCTCGGGTGAGGTCTATGTCGTCGATGTCCGCGGCCGACCAGCACCCGAGGGGCACGTGGGGGAGATCCTCGTTGGCGTGACTGGCGTGGCGGTGGGCGAGCAGGTCATGCCCAACCCCTTCGGCCCGGGCGTCGTCTATCGCACTGGAGCGCTCGGCCGGTATCGCTCCGGTGGAGTGCTCGACCTCTTGGAGCACGGTCGCGAGGACGCGGGCCGCGCGGCCCCCGCCCAGGAAACGGAACGCGCCAGTTCGACAGGCTTGGGCCAGACGACGGCCCAGGGCGAGGTATCCACCCTGACCGACATCTGGCTGGAGCTCCTGGGCGTTCCCACCGTGAGCGCGGATCAAGACTTCTTCACGCTGGGGGGCCATTCGCTGTCGGCCGTCCGGATGGTCGCGCGCATCCGCGAGTGCTTCGGCGTGGACTTGTCCCTCGGCGTGCTCTTCGACGCCCCGACCATCCGGCAACTGGCGCGGGTGATCGCCGACAAGCAGTCCAAGAGCGAATCGGCTTCGGCGCCGGACGAGGTGGGGGCGGTCGCCATCCGGCCCGACCCCACCCATCGCCACGAGCCCTTCGATCTCACTGAACTGCAGCAGGCCTACTGGCTGGGCCAGTCCGATTCGCTGTCCGGTGGCGGCCTGCCGGGCGTGGCCTATCTTGAGCACGAGATCCTGGATCTCGACGTCGACCGCTTCGAGCGCGCCTTTCAGAAGGTCATCGAGCGGCACCCCATGCTGCGCGCGGTCATCCGGAAGGATGGCCTCCAGCAGGTGCTGTCCCAGACGCCCCCGTTCCGCATCGACTGCGTGGATTTGCGTGCCCTGGGGGAGGAGGAGCGCTCGGCCACGCTGCGACGGACCGAGATCGAAGTCGCATCCCGAGGCTTGTCGCCCGACACCTGGCCTACTCTCGCCTTGCGCGTGCATCGGCTGGACGCCCGGCGCTACCGCATCCACCTGGGCTTTCCTCTCCTGCTCGGCGATCTGCAGAGCGGCCGGATCTTCATCCGCGACCTCGACCAGATGTACCGCGACGTCAACGCCGACCTTCCGCCTGTCGGCTTCGACTACCGCGACTACGTGAACACGTTGCGCGAGACGCGCGCGACCGCGGCCTTCAAGCGCGCCGAGACCTACTGGCGCGATCGCCTGGCCACGCTGCCTCTGGCGCCGAGCCTTCCCCGGGCCAACAACGCCCAGGACAAGGAAGCACGGGACGACGAAACGGCGTTCATGCGGCACGAGGGTCTACTGCCCCGGGCCGCCTGGGATGCCCTCAAGCGGCGGGCGCGTGCCGCGGGCCTGACGCCGGCGGCGCTGGTGACGGCCGTCTATGCCGAAGCCATCACGGAGTTTTGCGAGAGCCCGCACTTCACGCTGAATCTGCTCTATCAGAACCGGCCGTCCTGGCATCCGCGGATTCAAGAAGTGGTCGGCAACTTCAGCACCACCATCCTCCTCGAGGTCGACAACCGCGAGCCCCTGCCCTTCGAGAAGCGGGTGCGCGCTCTGCAGACACGGCTGTGGAGCGACATGGAGCACGCGCAGGTCAGCGGCATCCAGGTCGTTCGCGAGCTGGCGCGGCAGCGGGGCTCGAGCGTGGCGTCGTCCATGCCCGTGGTCCTGGCCAGCAGCCTCCATATGTCCGCCGCGGAGGTCGAGTCGGACGCGCTCTTCTTCACGGTGGTGAGCAACCGGCTGCAAACCCCCCATGTGTGGATTGACCATCAGGTGATGGAGTCCCGCGCGGGCCTGCGCTTCCACTGGGATGTGCGCAAGGGAATCTTCCCGCCCGGCCTGACCGCGTCCATGTTCGCGATCTTCACCGACCTGCTGGCCAAGCTCGCCAAGGGCCGTGGCTGGGATGAGGTCAGGCCCGTCGAGCTTCGTCCTTCCGAGTTCGACGCTCGCACCCGGGCCAATGCCTCGGACAAGCCCCAGGCCCGCGAGATGCTCCACGAGCTCTTCGCGACACAAGCGGTCCAGCGACCCCAACACCCCGCGATCATCGCGGGTGAGCGGGTCATCTCCTACGGTGAGCTCAGTGAGCGCGCCAACCGGCTGGCCCACCGCATCCGCGCCCACGGCGTGGGCCCGAACCAGCTCGTGGCCATCAGCATGGACAAGGGCTGGGAGCAGCTCGTGGCCGTGCTGGGAGTCCTCCACGCGGGCGCCGCGTACCTGCCCGTTGATCCCTCCCTCCCCACAGAGCGTCTGCACACGCTCATGCAGCATGGCCGCGCTGCCCTGATCCTCACGCAGCAAGCACTCGAGTCCACGGTGGCATGGCCTGAAGACTTGCCACGCCTCGTGGTCGCTCGTGAATCCGAGACGGGTGACGCCACGCCGCTACCCTTCACCCAGACCGCGTCCGATCTCGCCTATGTCATCTTCACCTCGGGCTCGACCGGGGTGCCCAAGGGAGTGATGATCGACCATCGCGGTGCGGTCAACACGGTCCTCGACATCAACCGGCGCTTCAACGTCGGGCCCGAGGATCGGGTGCTGGCGGTGTCGTCGCTGAGCTTCGACCTCTCGGTCTATGATGTTTTCGGACTGCTCGCCGCTGGCGGCAGCGTGGTGATTCCGGATGCCGCGCAGGCCCGCGAGCCCGCGCACTGGGCCCGGCTCATCCACGAGCACCGGGTGACGATCTGGAACTCGGTTCCCCAGCTGATGCAGCTGCTGGTGGATCGGGAGGAGCAGGAGCACGCCGCGCCCCTCGAGAGCCTTCGGGTCGTCATGCTCAGCGGCGATTGGATTCCGGTGTCACTGCCTGGCCGAATCCAAGCCCGGACGGAGCGATGTCAGGTGGCCAGCCTGGGCGGTGCGACCGAGGCGTCGATCTGGTCGATCATCCATCCCATCGATCGCGTGGATCCGTCCTGGCAGAGCATTCCCTATGGACGACCCTTGGACAATCAGCGCTTTCACGTGCTCGACGCCGCCTTGCGTCCACGGCCGACGTGGGTCCAGGGCGAGCTCTACATCGCCGGCATCGGCCTGGCCCAAGGTTACTTGTCGGATCCGGACAAGACCCGGGATCGCTTCATTCATCACCCTGTGACCGGCGAGCGGATGTACCGCACCGGAGATCTCGGCCGCTACCTGTCGGATGGCAACATTGAGTTCCTCGGGCGCGCGGACCACCAGGTGAAGGTTCAGGGGTATCGCGTCGAGCTGGGCGAAATCGAGGCCAGTCTGGAAAAGCACCCGCGGGTCAAGGCCTGCGTGGTCTCCGCCTACGGTCCCAGCCGCGGAGAGCGGCGTCTGGTCGCCTACGTCGTGGGCCAGGACACGGAGCCCGGAGACACACCCGCCGCCGTAGACACCGAAGCCCTGCGCAAGCACCTCGCGACCCAGTTGCCGGCCTACATGGTCCCGGGCCAGTTCGTCCTGCTGTCCGAGCTGCCATTGACCTCCAATGGCAAGATCGATCGCCAGGCCCTGCCCACCCCCGACGCTGTGCTCGGCGTCGCTCGCCGAGCCAAGCGGGTCGCGCCGCAGACGCCG
The DNA here is from genome assembly GCF_003668895.1 of Corallococcus sp. AB045. NCBI lineage: Bacteria > Pseudomonadati > Myxococcota > Myxococcia > Myxococcales > Myxococcaceae > Corallococcus > Corallococcus sp. AB045. The sequence continues at coordinate 11,546 of NZ_RAWN01000173.1, read as the reverse complement.
CTCCAGCACACCCTCGCGGAGATCTGGCGCGAGGTCCTCGCCGTCGACGACATCGGAATCCACGACGACTTCTTCGCCGAACTGGGCGGCCATTCCTTCGCGGCCGTCCGCCTCCTGGCGCGGGTGAATGCGAAGCTGGGCCGTGAGCTGCCCTTGTCCAGTCTGCTCGAGGGACCAACGCTGGCCCATCAAGCGGAGCGGCTCCATCAAGCGGCGCTGGAGGGCGCGGACCCGGCGCACGTCTCCGGCGCGGCGGCCGTGTCAAACGCTCCGGCCTGGTCGCCCGTGGTGCCGCTGCGCAAGCAGGGCTCCGAACGCCCCCTCTTCCTGGTGCACCCCGTCGGTGGAAACGTCTTCTGCTACCGCGCCCTGGTCGCGTCCATCTCGCCGAAGCGTCCGGTGTATGGACTGCAAGCGCGCGGCTTCGTCGGTGAGCAGACGCCGCTCGACAGCTTGCAGGAGATGGCCAGCATCTATGTGGACGCGATGCGCGGAATCCAACCCCGAGGGCCTTATCTGCTAGGCGGCTGGTCCATGGGTGGATTGGTCGCGCTGGAGATGGCTCGGGTGTTCGAGGAGCAGGGAGATGAAGTCGAACTGCTCGCACTCATTGACAGCGTTGTGCCAGGCCGCAAAACCATGCTGGACGGCCTCGGACTCCTGGCGTGGTTCATGCGGGATTTGCTGGCGACCAGCAGCCGTGTTTGCGACCTCGACCTGAGTGGACTCGAGCACCTTGATGATGCCGCCCGGTTGACCGCGGTGCTGGAGCGGGCCAAGGCCAAGAATGCCATTGCCCAGGACGTCACAGCCGAGCAACTCGATCGCCTGTACCGCGTATTCGTCCGCCACAGCGCGGCCATGGATGCGTATGCCCCGACCCCCGTGCGAGCCCCCGTCTTGCTTCTGGACGCGGCCGATTCCGAGGAGCGCGAGCGGGTCGCTCCCTGGAAGCGATTGACCTCCAGCCTCAAGCATCACCGCATTGCCGGCAACCACTATTCAATTCTAGGCGAGCCTCACGTCGCCACGTTGGCCAAGCGGCTAGGCGCGGCACTCCGGGACAAATAAACACCGAGGCATCCCCTCGTCTGAATCAGATCGCTCATGCGCGGCATGGCCTGGTTTGACGTGCAGGTCGTCCTCGAGAACCTCCGGCAAGAAGACCCGCACCTGTTTTCGTCGAGGGCCACATTGCTCGAGTGCCGGGGCGCACGTCCCTACAGCCGGACAAGCGCATGCGGCTCAACTTGTTGGATGCGGGCATCCCTCAGCAGCAACCCTGAAGAACAACCAACACCTGGCGAGCAGACGCACTGAGATGACTTCTTTCACCCAAGCACATTCCACGCATCGCACAGACGTCGTGATCATTGGCGGAGGCCAGAGCGGTCTGGCCCTGGGCTATTACCTGTCACGACGCGGCCAGCGATACATCATCCTCGACAGTGGTTCGGAAGTCGGCCACATGTGGCGCAATCGCTGGGATTCGCTGCAGCTCATCACCCCGTGCCCGTACAACAATCTGCCCGGTCAGGACTTCGAAGGGCCTGCGTGGTCCTTTCCCACCAAGGATCAGGTGGCTGACTACCTGGCCCGCTACGCACAGAAGTTCTCCATTCCCGTCCGCACCCAGCACAACGTGAGCAGCTTGCGCCGGGAGGGAGACGTCTACCGGATCGAGACCAATCAAGGAGTCTTCGAAGCCCTTGCGGTGGTAATCGCCACCGGTCCGTACCATGAGCCCCGTATCCCGGACGCGGCGCGCGGCGTGGATGAGCGGGTGGTCCAGATGCACAGCAAGAATTACCGCAATCCCCAGCAGATTCCCGGGAGCCAGGACGTCCTGGTGGTCGGCTGCGGCAATTCCGGGGCGGGCATCGCCCAGGACCTGGCGCGGGTCCACCAGGTCCATCTGGCATTGGGTCGCACGGCGTGGCTGCGGCGCCGCATCTTCGGGCGGGATCTCTTCTGGTGGTCCCATCTCCTCGGCCTCCCTCGGGTCACCGCCGACTCGCGACTGGGCAGCCGCATGAAGCAGCAGCCTGACGAGGTCATCGGCACCTCGCCGGAGCGGCTCGCCGCCGAGCACGGCATCAAGCTTCAGTCCCGGGTGATGGCCGTGGAGGGCAACGAGGTCCACTTCGCCGACGGCACCCGGCACCGCTTCGGCGCGATCGTCTGGGCCACGGGCTACCGGCCCCACTACCCCTGGGTCCAGGTCCCGGTCTTCACCGAGCAGGGCGCGCCCGCGCACCAGCGGGGCGTGTCCAACTCGCCTGGTCTCTATTTCCTCGGTCTCAAGTGGCAGTACCACTTCGACTCCTCCCTGTTGGGCGGCGTCGGCCGTGATGCGGAATTCATTGATCAAGAGATCGCGTCGTACCTGTCCAACCGCGTCCCTCAAAAGGCCGCGTCTTTAGAGGCAACCCCATGAACACCGCTTCTGACACGCTGTTGACCCCAGAGGAAATCACCCGCTTCAAGCGGGATGGGGTGATCGGTCCCTTCAAGCTCTACGAGCCCGAGGTGGCTCGCGAGCTGCTGCACACCATCCGGATGCGCAACGCGGACCGGACGAACATGCTGCACAAAAACGACGTCAACTACGATCGGCACTTCGACATCCCCGAGCTGTCGCAGCATATCGGGCACCCGGGCATCGTTCGTCGCGTCCGCGGCATCCTGGGCATGAACCTCCTGGGCTGGCGCACCGAGTTCTTCCCGAAGTTTCCCGGTGCGGTAGGGACCGAGTGGCATCAGGTGGCAAACTACCGCTACGCGACTGGCGTGCCGATGCTCGAGCCCCTGGAGGGACGGGCCGACGACCATCTGGACATCACCGTCTGGACAGTCTTCACAGAGGCCACACGCGAGAACGGGTGCATGAAGTTCCTGCCCGGCAGTCACAACAAGGTCTATTACGACGAGTCCAAGGCCGTGACCCAGGGGCGCACCGACGCGTACCGCTCGATCGAGGCGAAGAGCGACTTCTTCGGCTATGACTTCCAGGAGTTCAAGGTCGACCCCAAGTGGATGCCCGATGAGAGCCAAGCGCTTGCCATGGAAATGCAAGCGGGCGAGTGTGTCATCTTCACGGCCAAGTGCGTGCATGCGTCGTATCCCAACTCGACCCAGCGCAAGACCCGCTTCGCCATCACCAGCCGCTACACATCCACGGACGTGCGCGTCTATCCGTACGAGCGCAAGTTCCGCGCGCACGGTGGGGATTTCGATCTGGACGCGGCGAACTATGGCTGTGTGCTGGTGAGTGGCGAGGACCGCTACGGGCACAACCGCATCAGGCGCGAGAACAACCTGGGACAAGCCTTCCCCCACATGGCGTGAAGCGTTCCGCCTCCTCCGTGCACGGAAAGTCCACGATGGCCGAGCTGCCCCCTTTGAGTTCCTGGCTGCGTCCCCTCCGGAGGCCGGCGTGTCCACGCCTCACGCTGGTCGCCGTTCCCCCGGCAGGGAGTGGGGCCTCGCTGTACGCGCCCTGGCAGGCCCACCTGCCGGAGGACGTGGCGTTGATCGCGGTCCAGCTGCCTGGCCGCGAGAATCGCATTCGCGAGCCTTTGCTGACCCGTTTCGACGCGGCCGTCGAGGGCATCACGTCCGCGCTGGCCACCCTCCCGGGCCCCATCGATGGCTTGTTCGGCCACAGCTTCGGCGCGATCCTCTCCTTCGAGGCGATGCGCCGGATGCGCCGTCTGGGCCAGCCCCTGCCCCGCCACTTCTTCGCCTCGGGTCACATCGGCCCAGAACTCGTCAGCAACGTCGGAGCCATCCACGAGCTGCCCCGTGAGCAGTTCATCGCCGAGCTCAGGAGCTTCAATGGCTTGGTCGAGGAGATTCTCGCCCACCCTCAACTGCTCGACATCGTGCTCCCCATCGTCCGCTCCGATCTTGCGCTCGACTACTCCTATTGCATGACCGAGGAGCCACCGCTCCCCGTGCCCATGACGGGCCTGGCCGGCGTGGATGACCATGTCGCTCCGCCAGACCAGGTGAGCGCCTGGTCGCGCCAGAGCAGCATTGGTTTTGATCTCAAGACATTCCCAGGAAGTCATTTCTTCATCCGAGACAACGTCCAGTCCACGGTCGCGACCATCCTCGCGGCGTTGAAGCCGCCCGTGGCCCTGCCCGCTGTGTCTCGTTGAGCCAGGAGACCGCCACCCATGAACCAGTCTCGATTTGCCGACAAGCATGCCTTGAATGTGGATGGGATCGCCGCCCGGTTGTCCGCGGCGCTACTCACGGATCCCCAGGTGCGGGAGTGTGCCGTCCTGCCGCGACAGGAGTCTGGAGGACACAGTCTCGTCGCGTATGTCGTCGCGACCGGGCCGGTGACGCTGGAGGGCGCGCGCGCTCTCGCGGACAGACAGGGGGTTTCCGCGCGGGAGCTCGTAGCCGTCGTCCCGCTCACCCGGCTGCCGCGCGATGGTGGCGGCCAGCTGGATCTGGCTCGACTCCAGCGCATGCCGCTGCTCGACGAGAAGGCGTTCGCGACCCTGCGCGAGCGGTTGCTCGCCCTGGATCCAACGGCGGAACTTGTGTCCGAGGCAGTGCCGCTCAAGGCGCCCATGCCCCTCGCCGAAGGCCCGACGCAGGTCAGCACGCGGCAGGCACTTCTCCAGGGGCCTGAGCTGCCCGACTCGCCCGACACGCCCACGACGCTGGCCGAGGTGCTGGAGCGGGCGGCGCGCATCTCGCCGGAGTACGGGGTCCGCTTCCTCACCTCGACGGGTGAGCGCTTCTCTTCCTACCCCGAGCTGCTCGCCGAGGCCCGTCGGATCGCGGGCGGACTGGTGAGCGCGAACCTCCCCCCCGGCAGCGAGCTCATCATGCAGTTGGCAAGTCCCGATGACTTCGTTCCCGCGTTCTGGGGCGCGGTGCTGGCCGGACTGGTCCCGGTGCCGCTCGCCGTACCGGTGCTGCTGTCCGCGGGAGAGCCGGCCAGCGAGAAGGTGCGCTTGACCATGGCGCGGCTGCCGTCCGCGGCGCTCATCACCCGGGAGGACCGCGCCGGTCAGGTCGCCGAGTTGCTGCGTGCCGGTGGGCTCACCGGGCGGAGCGTGCTGTCCCTGGACAGCCTCCGGAGGGCCGCCCCCCTCACCCATCCCGTGGTCCGTCCGCCGGATGCTCCTGCGCTGCTGCTGCTCACCTCCGGCAGCACGGCCGAACCCAAGATCGTGCCCCAGACGCACCGCCGGCTGATCAGCCGCTCGCGCGCGACGATCCTCACCAACGGCTTTCGCCGCGAAGAAGTGTCCCTCAACTGGCTGCCGCTGGATCACGTGGGCGGCCTGGTCATGTTCCACCTGCGCGACGTGGTGTGCGGCTGTTCGCAGCTTCAGGCGGAAACCAACCTGGTGCTCAAATACCCGCTCATCTGGATGGACTGGTGTAGCCAGTACCAGGTCACCGTGACCTGGGCGCCGAACTTCGGCTACAGCCTGCTCAACACGCGCGCCAAGGAGGTCCGCACGAAGCGCTGGGACTTGTCCGCGCTCTGGTTCATCCTCAATGGCGGCGAGGCGATTGTCGCCGAGCAGGCGCGGGAGTTCATGGAGCTGCTGGCCCCCCACGGCCTGCGAGCAGATGCCATGCGTCCCGCCTGGGGCATGTCCGAGACGTGCTCGGGCGTGACCTTCGAGCACGACTTCCGGAGCATCTCGACCCGAACCGCGTCCGTATCGGTCGGCCGGCCCATCCATGGCATCACCGTCCGCATCGCCGATGACGATGGACACGTGATGGGCGAGGGGGCGCGCGGACGGCTGCAGATCCGCGGGGTCAGCATCTTCGAGGGCTACCTGAACAACCCCGAGGCCAATCGGGAGTCCTTCCCCGGTGATGGCTGGTTCGACACCGGCGACCTGGGCGTCATCATCGACCAGGGTCTGCACATCGTGGGCCGGCGCAAGGACGTCCTCATCGTCAACGGGCTCAACATCGCCCCCACCGAAATCGAGCGCATGGTGGAGACGAATCCTGACGTCGTGCCCGCCCACACGGCGGCCATCGCCGTGCGCGAGGCGGGCGATATCACCGACCAGCTCGCCCTGTTCCTCCATACCGAGAAGACCGGCGAGGCGCGCGAGGCGCTGCTGTCGGACCTGCGCATCCAGCTCGCCCGCACCTTTGGCATCTCGCCCTCGGTGATCGTGGAGGTGGCTCCCGAGGAGATGCCGCGGACCTCCATCGGGAAGATCCAGAAGGACGTGCTCAAGTCCCGGCTTGAGAAGGGCCTCCTGGTGCCCGCCTGGCAGCGGGGTCGCAAGAACACGGCGGCGGTCAACAACCTGTTCGCCCTCCCCCGGGAGGAGGTACTCAACGGCAGCGTGTACCGCCGGAACTGGGTGCCGCACGGACTCACTCCCGTGCGAGCCCTCCCCGACACCGTGGTGGTGTTCGCGCCCGCAGGTGAGCCGGGCAAGCGGCTGACGGCGGCGCTGGCCACGGGACAGCGTCGGGTCCTCGTGGTCGAGCCAGGGACGGGCTTCGCGCTCAACGGCGGGGATCGGCTCACCGTGCTTCCGGGCGATGCCGAGAATGCCGCGCGGCTGGTCGAGCACCTCGCCGATACGGCGGCCGGCGCGCCGCTCATCTATGCCTGGCCCCTGGCGGGCAAGTCCGGAACCGAGGCGTCTTTCGACGCCACCGAGGCCCTCCTCGCCTTGCTGCCGCCGCTGGCCCGGCGCTTCGGCAAGAATCATCCGCGACTGCTGGCCGTGACCCACGGGGCCGCGCGTGTCGGCACGGGCGAGCTCCTCGGCGACCCCAAGGCGGCGATGTTCGGCGCGCTCCTGCGGGTCGTGCGCGAGGAGACGCGGGCCGACGTGCGCGCCGTGGACATCGACTCGCTCGAGGCGTTCGCCGAGGTGGTCCTCGGCGAGCTCACCGACCCGAGCGGCGAGGTCGAGTGCGCCTACCGCCGTGGGCTTCGGCGGGTCAGCCGGTTGGCGCCGGTCCGCCTGCAGGAACAGGGCGGCACCCTGCGCCAGGGCAAGCGTTATGTCGTCATCGGCGGACTGGGTGGCATTGGCCGCGCGCTGGTGCGCTACCTCGTGACCGCGTTCGGGGCCCGCGTCGCCATCCTCGGGCGCCGTGCCGAGCGCGCGCTGGATCCGGCCAGTGCGGCGGCGTTGACCGGACTGCGCCAGCTCGGCGCGGTCACCTACGGCGCGGGCGATGTCTCCGACAGCGACGGACTGAGGGGGGCGCTCGCGCGCGCCAGTGAATCCTTGGGGGGAACCCCCGATGGCGTCTTCCACCTCGCTGGCGGTTTCTTCGAACAGACCCTGGAGCAGCTCGAGTGGGACAAGGCCCTCGGCGGAATGATCGCCAAGGTCAGCGGCAGTCGCGAGGTCGTCGAGGCGGCAGAGGCCCTGGGCATCCCCTGGGTGGCCCTGTTCTCGTCGGTCAATGGCTACTTCGGCGGACCGGGGCTCGCCACCTACGCGGCGGCCAACCGCTTCCAGGAAGCGCTCGCGGGCTCCTGGAATGGCAAGCGAACCCGGGTGTGTACGCTCGCATGGTCGATGTGGGACGAGACGGGCCTCAGCCGCGGCTACGCGAACAAGGAGCTTACCCGCGAGCGAGGCTTCGTGGTGTTCTCGCCCGACGCCGCGCTGCAGTTGCTGGACAGCGCCCTGAGCCAGGCTCAGGACACCCTGTTCATCGGACTCGATGCCACCCGGCCGCGCATGCGGGTGGAACTCGACATGTCCCCCGAGCCCCTCACGTGTCTGACCGCACGCACCAGCGCGGAGCCGCGCGCGATCCACGCCCTGGGTGATGCGTTCGGCATCGAGCTTACCGTGCGGCCGCGCTCCAGCACCGCCGCCCCAGCCAAGGCGGCCGGAGTGGAGGCGCTCGCCGCGCGTACCGCCACGGCCCCTGCCGCCATCGCCGAACAGCTGGCGGCGCTCTGGTGCGACGTGCTCAAGGTGGACACGGAGGAGCTGGCGCACGACGCCAACGTGTTCGACCTGGGGGCGCACTCCCTGCTGCTGCCCAACATGCAGGAGCGCATCCGGGAGGCCTTCGGCGTCGAGCCGACCGTGGTGGACCTCTTCCAGTATCCCACGGTGGCCAAGCTGACGGCCTACCTCGCGAGCCGGCTCTCCGCCATGGCTGAACAGCAGGCCCAGGCTTCGGTGGCACCCGCCACGGACCCGACCGCCATGGCCGAACAGCTGGCGACGCTCTGGTGCGACGTGCTCAAGGTGGACACGGAGGAGCTGACACACGACGCCAACGTGTTCGACCTGGGGGCGCACTCCCTGCTGCTGCCCAACATGCAGGGGCGCATCCGCGAGGCCTTTGGCGTCGAGCCGACCGTGGTGGACCTCTTCCAGTATCCCACGGTGGCCAAGCTGACGGCGTACCTGGCGAGCCGGCTCACCTCGACCGAGAGCTAAGACCATGCCTGGGAAGTGGCTCCTGAACCATCACCGCGCGCCAACACGGGGCCCCAGGCTGCTGGTGCTGTTTCACTACGCGGGCGGCGCGGCGTCCGCGTTTCGTGACTGGCCCGCTCACGTCGGTGAGCGGGCCGAGACCCTGACGGTGCAACTGCCTGGCCGTGAGGGCAGGATTGGTGAGGCGCTCGTCGAGGAGCTCGCCGCGGTGACGGAGCCCCTGGTGACGGCCATCGCTCAAGCCGCACATGGGCGCCCGGTGATGCTCTACGGCCACAGCATGGGTGCCGCGCTCGCCCACCACGTCGCCCGAGAGGCGGTCGCGCGTCGCGCCTTCGCGCTCGCCGCGCTCGCCGTCTCGGCGCGGCGTGCGCCCCATGTCCCACCCTATGAGCAGGATCTCCGCACCCTGGATGACGCGGGTGTGCTGAGCGCGCTGCGTGTCTTTGGCGAGATACCCGCTGAACTCCTGGCCGAGTCCCATCTGGCCGACGCCCTCGTGCAACGGACCCGGGCCGACTTCTGCATCGCCCAGGGCTGTCATTGGCCCGTCCCCCCCAGAACCTCGCTGCGGCTCGCGGTGCCCTTGCTGGCGCTGGGTGGAATCGACGATCCAACGGTCGCGATTGGCCATCTCAGATCCTGGCAGGCCTTCACTCGGGGCCCCTTCCAGGTGCGAATGCTGCCTGGCCACCATTTCTTCATCCGGGATCCGCGCAACGTGAAGCACACGGTGGAGGCCTTGTTCGCGCATGCGGCGGCATCGGCTGGAGACTCCGTGCCCAGCGTGAGCAATCCCTTCCTTTAAGCAACCTCCACGCGAGGCGAGACATGACCTTCGACAGCACCCGCGACGTCGCCATCATCGGACTATCCGCCCGCCTGCCTGGCGGGCCCGACCTGGACGCCTTCTGGCGGAATCTCCTGGAAGGACGCCACGCGATCCGGACCTTCACCCGAGACGAGTTGCTCGCCGACGGGGTTCCCGAGGGACTGGCCTCCCGCGAGGACTACGTGCCCCGGTCCGCGTTCGTCGAGGACACGCATCTCTTCGATGCCTCGTTCTTCGGCTTCAGCAGGCGCGAAGCCGAGGTCATGGATCCGCAGTTCCGGCTGTTCTTCGAATGTGCCTGGGAAGCCCTGGAGGATGCGGGCCACGCGGGTCGGGCCGCGGGAATGCGCGTGGGTGTGTTCGCCACGTCTGGCATGAGCCTGTATTCCGGCAAGACGATGAACACCTATTTCCGGACCAACGTTCAGCATCAGGCCGAGGCCCTGGAGCACTTGGATCAGATTCAAATCAAGGTGCTCAACGAGCGGGATTACCTGCCGACCCAGTTGTCGTATCGCCTGAACCTCACCGGGCCCAGCCTCACGGTCCACACCGCGTGCTCCTCGGCGCTGGTCGCCCTCCACTTCGGGGTCGAGAGTCTGCGCAAGCGGGAGTGTGATGCCGCCCTGGTCGGCGCCGCCGCCCTGCATGCGCCACGCATGGCGGGCTATGTCCACACCGCCGGGAGCATCTTCTCGGCGCATGGCGTCTGCCGGCCATTTGATCAAAAGGCCGATGGCATCGTCGGAGGCAACGGCGTCGGAGTGCTGATGCTGCGCCGGTTGAGCGACGCCCAGGCGGATGGCGATCGCATCCTCGCGGTCATTCGTGGCACGGCGATCAACAACGACGGCGCGCGCAAGGTGAGCTACACGGCGCCCAGCATCGACGGTCAAAAGGAGACCATTCGCGGTGCGCTCTCCGACGCGGGCATTTCCGCTCGGGAAATCGGCTTCGTCGAGGCACACGGCACCGGCACCGGCCTGGGTGATCCCATCGAGGTGGCGGCGCTCACCCAGGCCTTCTCGGTGGATCAAGCCACCGCGCCGGGAAGCGTTGCCATCGGCTCGGTCAAATCGAACGTCGGACACCTCGACACCGCAGCCGGCATGGCCTCGCTGATGAAGACCGTGCTGGCACTGAGGCATGGCCAGGTGCCCCCCACTGCGGGTTACGAGCGGCCCAATTCCCATATCGCATTCGGCCAGACCCCTTTCCTGGTCAACACCCAGCCGCTGCACTGGGAGCCGAGGAACGGTCGCCGGCATGCGCTGATCGGCTCATTGGGCGCTGGAGGGACCAATGCACACGTGGTGCTCGCCGATTGGCCCGTGGAGGCCCAGCCCGCGGAGCAAGCGAGCACGGACGAGCCGGTGTGCATCGCGCTGTCGGCCAAGAACGACGCGGCGCTCAAGGACCTGGCCCAGCGCCATGCCTCGGCCCTCGCCTCCGGCTCCGCTTGCCCTCGCGACTGGGCCTACAGCACCTGCACCGGCCGCGCCCTCTTCCGCGAGCGCGGCGCCGTCGTGGGCCGCACCTCCCAGCAGCTCGCCCAGGGCCTGCTCGACCTCGCCTCCGGCCGCCTCTCCTCCTCCGTCCTGCGCGGCAGCGCCCCCTCCTCCGGCCGCCCCCGCCTCGCCTTCGCCTTGAGTGGCCAGGGTGCCCAGTACGCCGGCATGGGCCGCGCCCTCTACCAGCGCTTCGCCTCCTTCCGCTCCGCCTTCGACGAGCTGGCCGCCCTGCACCGCGACTCCACCGGTGGCCAATCCCTCACCTCCCTCGTCTTCGACTCCCCTGACGCCGCCCTGCGCGACACGGGCCTGGCCCAGCCCTCCCTCTTCGCCTTCCAGTACGCCCTGAGCCGCCTCTGGCTCAGCCTCGGCGTCTCCCCCTCCGCCCTCATCGGCCACTCCATTGGCGAGTACCTCGCAGCCCACCTCGCCGGCGTCCTCTCCCTTCACGACGCCTACCTCCTGGTGCTCGCCCGCTCCCGCGCCATGGCCTCGCTGCCTCCCGGCGGCTCCATGCTCTCCGTCCTCGCCAGCCCCTCCCGCCTCTCCTCCTTCCTCTCCTCCTTTCCCTCCCTCGAGCTCGCGGCCGACAACGGCCCCGAGGCCTGCGTCCTGTCCGGGCCCCTCCCCGACATCGAACGCCTCCTGCCTCTGCTTGAGTCCGCGGACCTCTCCTTCCGCCCGCTTCACGTCTCCCACGCCTTCCACTCCGCCGCCATGCTTCCCGCCATGGCCGCCCTCTCCTCCGCTGCCTCCCGCCTCCCGCACCACTCC
>NZ_RAWN01000172.1:0-20579 GCF_003668895.1 Corallococcus sp. AB045 | reverse complement strand
GGTGGGCGGCGCCTCCTCCTGCTGGGCGGTGGGGGCCGGCTCCTGGGCCTCGTCCTTGCGCGCCGCGTTCGACCCCGCGCACCCGAGCAGCATTCCGCAGACGATTCCACTCCACACGAGCAGTCGCATGTTCCTCCAGGGGGCCCTTCACGGGCCGGTTGACCACTGGCGCCTTGTCGCCTACCGGTGGCGCAGCGCCGCATCGTAAGCGGCCCGCGTCCCTTCGGCGGTACGGGCCCAGGTGAACTTCGCGGCCTGCCGCTGTCCCGCCTCCGACAGCGCGCGGCGCTCCTCCGGCGAACGCATCAGCCGGTCGATGACCGCCGCCAGGCCCTCCGCGTCGTCCGGATCCACCGCGGGCGCGGCGTCGCCGCACACCTCCGGCAGCGAGCCCGCCGTGGACACCACCGTGGGCGTGCCCAGGCGCATGGCCTCCAGGGGCGGCAGGCCGAAGCCCTCGTAGCGCGAGGGGAAGACGAACAGCGCCGCGCGGCGCATCAGCGCGTAGAAGATGGCGGGGGTCTGGTAGCCCAGGGGCCGCACGTCCAGGCCTTCCGAGCGCAGCCGCTCGATGCGCGTCTCCACCTTGCCGGAGCCGTACCAGGCCTGCCCCGCGAGCACGAGCGTGAAGGGCCGGCCGCGCGCGTGCAGCCGCTCCTGCGCGTCCAGCACCAGCTCCACGTTCTTGCGCACGTCGAGCGAGCCCGCGTACAGCACGTAGTCCTTCGGCAGGTTGAGCGCGTGGAGGAACTCCTCGTCCGCCTCGTTCAGCGGGGCCGCGTTCACGTGGTCCACGCCGTTGGGTACCACCACGGTGCGCGGCTCCACCTGGGGGAAGCGGCGCACCAGGTCCTGGCGCGTGCTCTCGCTGATGCACACCAGCCGGTCCGCGAGCATCAGGCTGCGCGCGAGCCACAGCCGGAACTGCCAGCGGTACGGCGCGGAGACGGTGTGTGGCAAATCCAACGGCACCAGGTCGTGCACGGTGAGCACGTACGCGGTGCCCGGCGTGCGCCGCAGCGGCAGGTTGAAGTTGCTGAGCGCGTGGTAGACGGGCGGCGGCGTGGCCTTGAGCAGCCGGGGCAGCGTGGCCAGCGTCCAAGGCGTTCGCTTCTGGACGCCTCGCGGGTGTTCGCCGGACTTGCGCGCGCCCATCCGGTCCAGGCGGACGCCCTGGGCTTCGAGCGCCTCCGCGAGGCAACGGGTGTACAGGCCGATGCCGGTGGTGGGCTCGTCCCACAGTGTGGCGTCGAAGGCGATGGGTCCGGGGGTCGTCGACACGGGCCGCCTCATACCATGCCCGTGTGGTACACACGGCCCTCCATGGCGGTCCATCAGTTGATCCCAAGCTTCGGCCCCGGCGACGCTTCCGGTCAGGCCGCGCTCCACCTGCAACTCCTGCTGCGCCGCATGGGGCACGTGGGAGACATCTACGCGGAAGAGGTCGCCGGAGGGCTGCAGGGCCTGGCCCGCCACGTCTTCACGCTGAAGCCGAAGCCGGACGACCTGGTGCTGTACCACCACGGCATCGCGTCCCCGCTGAGCGGGCGGCTGATGCACATGGACTGCAAGCGCGGCGTGGTGTTCCACAACATCAGCCCCGCGCGCTTCTACCGGGACACGCCGCTGGAGCACGCGCTGGTGGCCGGCCGCGCGCAGGTGGCCGCGATGGCGCCCTTCCTGGACGTGTCCATCGGGGACTCGGACTACAACAGCACGGAGCTGCGCGTCGCGGGCCACCGCAACGTGCACACCGTGCAGCTCTTCATCGAGAAGGAGCGCTTCGCCGCGCCCGTGGCGGATGCGGCGAAGCTCGCGGAGCTGGCCGGGCCCGGCCCCACCCTGGTGTCGGTGAGCCGGGTGATGCCGCACAAGCGCTTCGAGGACCTGCTCGCGCTGCACCGGGAGCTTTTGCGCATCCGTCCCCAGGCGCGCCTGCTCGTGGTCGGCGGCTACGAGGCGGGCAGCCGCTACTTCAAGTCGCTCCAGCGCGAGATGAAGGACTTGAGCGGGGTGCACTTCCTGGGGCGCCTGTCGCATCCGGAGCTGGTGGCCGTGTACCGCTCCGCGTCCGTGTTCGTCTCCATGAGCGAGCACGAGGGCTTCAGCGTGCCCATCATCGAGGCCATGGCCTCCGAAGTGCCTGTGCTCGCGTACGCGGCGGCGGCGGTGCCGGAGACGCTGGGCGGCGCGGGCATCGCGTTCGACCAGAAGCGCTTCGCGTTCCTCGCGGAGCTGGTGGTGGAGCTGAGCGAGGACAAGGACCTGCGCAAGGCGGTGCTCGACGGCCAGGCGCGCAGGCTCCAGCACTTCTCCCCCTCCGCCGCGCAGGTGTCGCTCTCACGAGCGCTGGAGGGCGTGGTGGCGCCGCCGCCCCGTCCGCGCAAGGCGCCGGCGAAGCGGCCGCGCGTGGCGCTGGTGGTGCAGCGCTACGGCGAGGTGACGGGCGGCGCGGAGAGCCACGCCGCGCAGGTGGCGGAGCACCTGGCGCCGCACTGGGACGTCACGGTGGTGACGACCTGCGCGAAGAACCACCTGACGTGGGAGAACACCTTCCCGCCCGGCGAGGACCGCATCGGCCGCACGAAGGTGCTGCGCTTCCCGGTGACGCGCACGCGCAACATCCACGCGTTCAACAACCTGTCGCGCCACGTGTTCGGCCACGGCAACGAGCGGCTGCGTGAAGAGCAGTGGGTGGCCGAGCAGGGCCCGCTGAGCCCCGGGCTGATGGAGCACCTGGCCACCACGCAGGACGCATACGACGGCTACCTCTTCTTCACGTACCTCTACGCGCCCACGGCGTGGGGGCTGCCGCTGGTGTCGGACCGCGCGATGCTGGTGCCCACCGCGCATGACGAGCCGCCCATCCGCTTCGGCGTCTACGGGGACGTGTTCAACCGCCCCCGGGTGCTGATGTGCAACACGCCGGAGGAGGTGGAGATGCTCGGCCGCTTCCACCCGAACCATGCGCGGGCGCGCGTGGTGGGCGTGGGCGTGGACGCGCTGCCGGCGGTGCCCGACCGCTTCCGGGCGAAGTACGGCGTGCACGGCCGCTACCTGCTCTACGTGGGCCGGCTGGAGCCGGGCAAGGGCGTGCCGGACCTGTTGAAGTTCCACGGCCAGCTGCGCAGCAGCTACCAGGACGCGCCGGAGCTGGTGCTCGCGGGCGAGGCGCACATGGACGTGAGCGGCGAGGGCGTGCGGCACGTGGGGCGCATCTCCGAACAGGACAAGCACGACGCGCTGGCGGGAGCGCTGGCGGTGGTGGTGCCGTCGAAGTTCGAGAGCCTGTCGCTCCTGACGCTGGAGGCGTTCGCGCAGGGGACGCCGGTGCTGGTGAACGGGCACTCGGAGGTGCTGGTGGGACAGGTGGAGCGCAGTGGCGCGGGCCGGGTGTACCGGGGGCTCGCGACGTTCGTCGAAGGGCTGCGCGAGGTGGGCGAGGCCCGGGACGCGATGGGCCAGCGGGCCCGCATCTACGCGCAACGGCACACGTGGCCCCAGGTGGTCGCGGCGTACCGGGAAGAGATGGCGCGCATCGTGGAGGAGACACACCGATGAAGCTGCTCGGACGGGACATTCCCACGAGGGCCCTGGTGGCCCGCATCGAGGAGCGCCTGCGCGTGCGCGGGCTGCCCACGTCGGAACCGGCGGAGGTGCCGGAGGACGGGGTGGAGCCGCGCGTGGATCCGCTGACGTTCAACATGCACGCGCTGGAGGAGAACGCGGACACGACGCGGGCCCTGCCGCTGCACACGCACCGCGCCGGCATGGGGCAGGCGGTGCTCCTGGCCAAGTGGGCCTTCCGCAAGACGTGCCAGGTGTTGATCAACGAGACCCTGGGCCGGCAGCGCGTGTTCAACGGGCTGGTGCGGGACTCCTACGCCCAGCTCTCCGCGGAGGTCCTCCGGCTGCGCAAGGAAGTGGACACGCTGAGGGCCCAGGCCGCGAAGGCACAGCAGCCAGAAGCCCCCCGGCCACCGAAGCCCCCGGCCATCAGCCACGGCCGGCCCGCGCCCCGGCCACCTCCCGCCGAGCAGGGTGAAGGCCGCGCGCCCAGGGAGAGGCCTCTGCCGGCCATCGACTACGGGCGTCCGCAGAAGCCGCCGCATGGTGAGCAAGGCCATCCGCCGAAGCCTGCGCGCATCGACGTCAGCCCGGCACCGCAACCGGCGACGAACGCCGAGCGCCGTCGTCCGGCGAAGCCCTCCCGGTCCAAGAATGCACGGGCCTCGAAGGCCCCCCGCGAGCAGGCGCCCCGGACGGAAGGCACGACGCCTCCCGCCTCCCCCACTCCACGCGGCTCGCGCTCGAAGCGCGGTGGACCGAAGAAGCATTAGCATCGCGGGCGGTGCGGTCATGCACCGCGAGGGGGAACCGCCATGCGTTCATACATTTTCGTCCTGGGCCTGCTGGCCTTCACCGGAGCCTTCCAAGCTGAAGCCGCGGACAAGCCTGTCGCGCTCATCTGGAAGGGCTCCAAGGACAAGGCCGAGGCCGAAGCCCAGGGGGACACCTGGGCCGACCTCGGGAAGCTGCTCGAGAAGACGGGCCTCTCCCTTCCGGACGGCTACCCCAAACTCGTCGAGAGCAAGACCGTCCCGGGCCTCAAGCCCGGCTTCCGGGTCTGGCTCCTGGGCACGTGCCCGTCCGACGAGGGGGGCCCCGTCCTCGAACACCTCAAGCTGCTCGCCCCGGGGACCTACTCCCGCCCCGTGAAGCTCCCCGCGAAGAAGCTCGCCTGTCCCAAGCCGCCGGACTCCCCGCTGCGGGCCCGGGACGAGGTCCTCAAGCTCTCCTCGGGGGAAACCCTGCGCGTGTTCACCCAGGAGGAGACGGAGTCCCCCGACGAGGAGGGACGCGGAGACTCCATCTCCCGGACCCGGTTCCACTTCGTCCTCTTCGGCAAGGGCGGCGAGGTCCTCGCCACGGAGGACGCCGAGGGCGACCTGGACGTCAGCGGAAATGACCCGGGCTCGGGCCCCACCTCCTACCGCTGCAACGGCACGAGCATCGAAACGCAGGAGGACGACGGCAAGATGGTCCTCACCCGCCACTGCTCCGCCAACGCCTTCGCCGAGTGCGGCTCCATGCTGTCCGCGGACGAGAGCGTCACCGTGACCGTGACCGACGGCGCCGTGTCCGCGAGCCCCATGGAGCGCACGGACGTCGAGTACGCCGAATGCGACTGAGCGCCCCGCTCAGGGGAAGCGGTACACGGTGACGTAGCCGTCCTGGTGCACCATCTCGCCGCCCAGTTCGTCCGTGATGAACTGGTGGCGGACGGGGTGGAAGAAGTGCGTCACGTACCACTTGAAGTGGTGCTCCTTCAGGTAGCGCCGCATCTCGTCGCGCTCCTCCGGCGTGACGGTGCCGAACGCGTTGCGCATCCCTTCCGCCGCGCGGATGAGCCGCGAGTTCACCAGCGCCGACTCCCGCACCGGAAGCCGGGACAGCCGGGCGTACGACACCGGCTTGCCGTGGAACATCTGCTCCCACTGCCCCTGCACGTTGTCCGTCAGCACCGCCGCGGGCATGGGCGCGTCGCGAATCTCGTCGAACACCGGCGGCAGCCGGGGAATGGAGGGCACCACCATCTGGAGGCCCCGGTACTCCACGTTCGGCACCAGCGCCACCGCGAGCGCCACCGCCACGCCCAGCCGCGCATCACGCCGGGACGCCCACGCGCCAGCGTGCGCCGCGGCGAACGCCACCAGCACGGACAGCGACAGGAGCGTGAGCAGGATGAAGCGCACCGGCATGCCCCCGCGCGAGAACAGCGGCACCACGTGCTTGAACACGACGTACGGCATCGGAATCTGGACCTTGAGCGGCACGTTGAACGCCGTCAGCGGCTCCGCCAGCGACAGATAGACGGCCAGCCCCAGCAACAGCAGCACGTCCCGCCGCCACACCCGCTCCCGCCACGCGGGCACCAGCGCCACCGCGAGCGCGACGGCGAAGAGCAACACCACCGGCGACACCCGGTCCTCCAGGCCGATGTTGAGCACCGTGCCCATGGACAGCACCGCGAAGCCCAGCCCCAGCCCCAGCCACCGGCGTCCCTCCGGCACGCCCCGCCACAGCGCGAAGACGGCCAACAGCGGCGTCAGCCAGCCCAGGAAGGTGCCGGTCTCCTCCGCGTTGGTCGACATCTTCATGCGCATGACGTTCTGGGAGAACTCGCGCGCCTTCGCGGGCAGCTCCGCCATCCAGGCCGAGCGCGTGTCCGGAATGAAGAACGCGTACAGGTCCGTGAAGTAGTCGGAGTCGCCGTGGTGGATCTGCAGCGGCGCGGGGAACGCATGCAGGAGCAGCGGCACCATGGGCGGCACGCACGCGAGCCCCGCCGTGATTCCCGCCACCGCCGCCCGGCGCACGAGCGGATCCTTCCATGTGTCCAGGGACAAGAGCGGCCCCCGCTTCCACCGCTCCGCCACCACCCACAGGAGCGAGAAGAGCGCGATGTAGACGAGGTAGTAGTAGTCACACAGCAACACGTACAACGCGCACAGCGCCAGCCCCACCAGCCACTTGCGCTTGCCCTCGTCCAGCCAGCGGAAGAAGAAGAGCAGGTAGAGCGGCAGCCCCTCCAGCGCGGAGAGGTTCAGGTGCGCCGTCGCGTGGGTGAGGTGGTAGCGCGAGAAGTTGAACACGCACGCGCCCGCCAGCGCCGCGGCCGCGGCGAGCCACGGCCCATGGCCCGCGCGCTCCAGCAGGTAACGAAAGAGCAGCCACGACGTGTAGCCCGTCAGCACGAACGAGCCGAACAGCACCACGTTGTACGCCGTCTCCACGGACATGAACGGCAGCAGCACCAAGCCCCACAGCGTCTTCGCGGGGGCCAGCGTGTGCCAGTACAGCTCGGCGCCCAGGGGCCAGTGGAGGAAGGGCACGAAGAAGGGGTTCTGCGGCTGCACCCAGAGGGCCTGCCGCATCCACCACAGGTGCCACATGTTCATGTAGACGTCTTCGCGTCCGCCCATCACGTATCCCTTCATCTGGGACACGAGCGGCCAGGTGTGGAACGCCGACAGCGCGAAGAACGTGAGCAGCACCAGCGGGTGCAGTGCCCGCCGCATCAAGGGGGACATAGGCGCGAGGGACAACTCAGAGGGGCCGCTCGGCGGCCATCAGCATGTTGTCGCCCAGATTGAACGGGACGGACCAGTTGGACGGCACGCCCCGCCGCACCAGCTCCAGCACCGGCGCCGCGGGCGTGAAGCTCGCGCCCACCTTCCGCAGCAGGTAGTCCGCGGAGATGATGTGCGTGTACGTCCGAACGTCCGTGACGCGGAAGCCCACCTCCTCCAGCAGCAGCGCCAGGGTGCGGCGGCCGAAATAGAAGAGGTGCATGTCCATCAGCCACGGCCACTGCCCGCCCATGAGGCGCGCCAGCAGGCTGCCCGCGTCGATGGTGGACAGGTAGATGCGGCCGCCGGGGCGCACCAGCTGGAGCGCCGCCTTCAGCTCCTCGCGTGGATCCGCGAAGTGCTCCACCACGTCCCACAGCGTCACCACGTCGTACTGAAGGCCCATCGCCGCCAGCTCCCGCAAGGGGACGCCGTGCACCGTGAAGCCCAGGCTCCGCGCGTTGCCGGCCGCCCAGCGCGACAGCTCCAGTCCCTCCGGGCGGAAGCCCGCCTCGCGCGCCACATCCAGGAAGTAGCCGCAGTAGGCCCCCACATCCAGCAGCGTGCGGTTCTGGGCCGGGCCCAGCTCGCGCAGCACGCGGCGGAAGGTGTGGTAGCGGTTGTCCTTCTCCGCGACGTAGAGCGGGTCCTCCACGTCCTGGTACGCCTGGAGCAGCGTGTCCGGGGACAAGAGGGGCCACTGGAACATCATCCCGCAGTCCTCGCAGCCCCAGATGGGCGGGTGGCTCCGGTGGCCAAAGGACGTGCAGTTGTAGGCCGCCGCACCCTGGGCCTGGGTCCCGCCTCGCGCCCGGTGACGCAGCCGCAGGCGCCCTCCCTTGCACAGGTAACAGGCATCCGGCACCGGGGTCAGGTGCGGTTCGGAGGCGCGACGAGCGGCGTTGTCCATCATGGCGGCGCACCGTAGCCGCTGGGGCCCACCGCCTCAACACGTCGGGCGGGGCAAATCCGGCCCATGACGTCCGTCGCACCCGCCAGCTTCCAGGCCCTAAGCTGCCTGCCTCCCTTCCCCCTCGAAGTCCCGTGACATGCGCGCCTTGAACGACCCCGCCTCCACCCCTGCCCCGGTGCTCCAACTGGGACTCCCGGGCTTCTCCTTCGAAGACCTGTACCGCCCCAGTGGCCTGCGCCGGCTGGCGGAGCGCTTCGACGCGCGACTCCAGGGCGACGCGCCCGACCTGTTCCAGGCATTCGACGCCTACCGCAGGTCCGGAGGCACCAGCCTCACCGGCCCGGCCGAATCCGAGCTGCTCATCCAGGTGGCCCGCCACGTCTCGCGCTTCATCGCCACGCTCTTCGGCATCACGCCGGAGTCCGAGCGGCTGGCCCGCCACCTGCGCGGCGAGCTGCCCCTCTTCGACTTCAAGCGCGAGTTCATCACGCGCCGCGTCTTCAAGAAGGGCGCGCAGGAGCGCCCGACGCTCGCGGAGTTCCCGTCGCTGGACGAGCGCATGCGCCTGCTCATGCGGCTGGGCTTCCCGGACGCGCTCGCGCAAGACGACCTGGAGCGAGGCCTGGCGGAGTCCATCCTCACGCTGCTCGACCTGGAGCGGCTCTACTCCGGCAACCTGCCTCCCGCGAGCCAGGAGCGCGCCCCCGCCCTGCGTGAGCGCTGGGCCGCCCTGCGCGCCGCGCTCACCGCCACCCCCGAGGGCCTGGACGCGTTCGGCTCCAGCCTGGTGACGAAGGGCGACGACGCGGCGGAGCTCCAGGCCGTGCGCGCGCTGCTGTCGCTGGCGGACCGGTGGACGTACGCCCGCGCGCTGCACCCGGAGACCAGGGCCCTCTTCCACACCTGGGCCACGCTGCGGCTGCCCAAGCCGCTGGTGTTCGACCAGCTGGTGCAGCTGCGGCGCCCGGACGCCCAGATGGAGGAGAAGACGGAGGGCCTGGAGCACCACCTGCGCCACCGCGACGGCTTCAAGCTCACCGACCGCCGGGGCACCCCGCGCGACGTGATGAACGAGGTGGACTACTGCGTCATCTGCCACGAGCGACAGAAGGACTCGTGCAGCAAGGGCTTCCCCGCGAAGGACCCGGTGGCGGAGGGGCACTCGTTCAAGAAGAACCCGCTGGGCATCCCGCTCACCGGCTGTCCGCTGGACGAGCGCATCTCCGAGGCGCACGCGCTCAAGCGCGAGGGAGATTCCGTGGCCGCGCTGGCCATGGTGACGTTGGACAACCCCATGTGCGCGGGCACCGGCCACCGCATCTGCAACGACTGCATGAAGGCCTGCATCTTCCAGAAGCAGGAGCCGGTGAACATCCCGCTGGCGGAGACGGCCACGCTCACGGACGTGCTGGCGCTGCCGTGGGGCTTCGAAATCCACGGCCTGCTCACGCGCTGGAACCCGCTCAACATCCGCCGTCCGTACGCCCTGCCCTACGTGGGCCGCAACGTGATGGTGGTGGGCCTGGGCCCCGCCGGCTACACGCTGTCGCACTACCTGCTCAACGAAGGCTTCGCCGTCACCGGCGTGGACGGCCTCAAGATTGAGCCGTTCCCCGACGAGCTGGTGGGCCGCGACGGACACGCGCTCCAGCCCATCCATGACTGGAGCAAGCTGACGCGCGAGCTGGACGAGCGCGTGCTGGAGGGCTTCGGCGGCGTGTCCGAGTACGGAATCACCGTGCGCTGGGACAAGAACTTCCTCACGCTCATCCACCTGACGCTCGCGCGCAGGGAGGGCATGCGCATCTACGGCGGCATCCGCTTCGGCGGCACGCTGACGGTGGACGATGCGTGGGCGCTGGGCTTCGACCACGTGGCCATCGCCGCGGGCGCGGGCCGCCCCACCATCATCGGGATGAAGAACAACCTCATCCGGGGCATCCGCAAGGCGTCCGACTTCCTGATGGCGCTGCAGCTCACGGGCGCCTTCAAGCGCGACTCGCTGGCGAACCTCCAGGTGCAGCTGCCCGCCATCGTCATCGGCGGCGGCCTCACCGGAATCGACACCGCCACGGAGCTGATGGCGTACTACCCGGTGCAGGTGGAGAAGACGCTGGAGCGCCACGAGAAGCTGGTGGCGGACCTGGGTGAGGCCCCCGTCCTCGCGCGCCTGGACGCCGAGGAGCGCGCCACCTACCAGACCTTCCTGGAGCACGGCCGCGCCATCCGCGCCGAGCGCCACAAGGCCCAGGCGGAAGGCCGCGCTCCGGACTTCATCCACCTGGTGCGCGCATGGGGCGGCGTGAGCCTGGTGTACCGCCGGGGCCTCACGGAGTCCCCCGCCTACCGCCTCAACCACGAGGAGGTCTCCAAGGCGCTGGAGGAGGGCATCCGCTTCATCGAACGGATGAGCCCCACGGAGGCGCTGCAGGACGACTCGGGCGCGGTGCGAGCCATCCGCTTCGAGCGCATGGTGACGGTGGACGGCAAACTCAAGGGAAGCGGCCAGTTCTTCGAGCTGCCCGCGAAGACGGTCTGCGTGGCCGCGGGCACCTCCCCCAACGTCACCTACGAGAAGGAGTACCCGGGCACCTTCCAGCTCGACGAGGCGAAGGAGTACTTCCAGGGCCACGAACTGGTGGAGGCCCCGGGCTCGGAAGCCGGCTTCAAGCTCCAGCCGGTGGAGGCCCAGGAGGATCCCGAGGCGAAGGTGGGCTTCTTCACGTCCTACCAACGCGACGGCCGCTTCGTGTCCTTCTACGGCGACAACCACCCGACCTACGCGGGCAACGTGGTGAAGGCCATGGCCAGCGCGAAGGACGGCCACCCGCAGGTGGCGCGCCTGTTCGCCAAGGAGGTCGCGAGCCTGGACTTCCACGACACGGCCGCGCAGGACGCGCGCGAGTCGAAGCGCGCCGCCCACTTCGCGAAGCTGGACGAGGCCTTCCTCGCCACCGTCGTCGGAGTGAACCGGCTCACGCCGACCATCGTGGAGGTGGTGGTGAAGGCGCCCTTCGCCGCCAGCCACTTCTCCCCCGGCCAGTTCTACCGGCTCCAGAACTTCGAGCGGAACGCGCCGCTCGTGGACGGCGTGCGCCTCACGATGGAAGGCCTGGCCCTCACGGGCGCGTGGGTGGACAAGGAGAAGGGCCTGATGGGCACCATCGTGCTGGAGATGGGCTCCTCCTCCCGCCTGTGCGCGGCGCTCAAGCCCGGCGAGCCCGTGGTGCTGATGGGCCCCACGGGCGCGCCCACGGAGATTGGCCACAACGAGACGGTGGTGCTGGTGGGCGGCGGCCTGGGCAACGCGGTGCTCTTCTCCATCGCGCGCTCGCTCAAGGCGGCGGGCTGCCACGTGGTGTACTTCGCGGGCTACCGGCTGAAGGCGGACTCGTTCAAGCAGGATGAGATTGAAGCGGGCACCGACCAGGTCATCTGGTCCGTGGACTCCGGCGACCTGCTGGACGTGCACCGCTCACAGGACGCGGCCTTCCGGGGCAACGTGGTGCAGGCCATGGTGGCGTACGCGGAAGGGAAGCTGGGCGTGAAGCCCGTCATCTCCTTGAGCGAGGTGGACCGCATCATCGCCATCGGCTCGGACCGGATGATGCGCGCGGTGGCGGAGGCGCGGCACGGCGTGCTCCAGCCGTTCCTCAAGCCGGGTCACGAGGCCATCGGGTCCATCAACTCCCCCATGCAGTGCATGATGAAGGAGATCTGCGCCCAGTGCCTCCAGCGGCATGTGGACCCCGTCACCGGCAAGGAGACGTGGGTCTTCTCCTGCTACAACCAGGACCAGCGGCTGGACCACGTGGACTTCGTCAACCTGAACCAGCGCCTGCGCGGCAACACGGTGCTGGAGAAGCAGGGTGACGCCTTCCTCGCGCAGCTCCTGAAGAAGGCGCCCCAGCTCCAGCGGGTGTAGCTACCGCCGCACGCCCGCGAAGGCCTTGAGCATGTCCTGGTAGTTCTTCGTCAGGTCGGCCTCGCGGGACAGCACCACCTCCACGTTGGCGTCGCCGAACTCCCGGCGCGCCTCCGGGAGCTTCTGGAAGGTCTCCACCTGGAGCCGCATGGACTCCACCTGCGGCGCCAGCTCCTTCTGCTGCTCCTCCGGCATGCGGGCCTGGAGCGCCTCCAGCTTCTTGAGCTCCTCCTCGTACTGGAGCGTGCGCCCCATCTGCCGCTGGCTGATGACGGCGGTGACGACCTCCGCGATGCGGTTGACCTCGTCGGTGGACAGCCCCGCCGCCTGGCGCGCGTCCGACTCCGCCTGCGCCTTGCGCTCGATGAGCTTCAGGCCGCTCTTGGCCTTCTCCATCGCCTGGGGCGTGCCCGCGTCCAGCAGCGGCCCCATGTCCTGCAGGCTGCGCATCAGCGACCCGTACACCTCCAGCATCTTGCGCTGGTAGCCGACGTACGCCTCCAGCTTCTCCTTCGTCACGGTGTAGGGACCGGACGGCGCGTCCTCCCCACCTTCCGCACCCTCCCCACCTTCCAGGCGGGCAACCGCCTCCCTGGCGTCACCGCCCCCTTCCGGGCCTTCCGCCGCGTCCTTGCGACACGCGGACAGGGCCAGGACGACGGCCAGACACCCCCACGACTTGCGCATGCCACCTCCCGTAACCGCCAATGGGTGGCCAGTGTATGCTCCGGCTGGCCCCCGCGAACGGCGGTTCCCGAACGCCCCCCACGGGCAGGCTGTTCCGGGCACTGAACATTCGCCTCATTACCTTTGACCAACTGGGCCACGGTCATGTACGAACCGCGGTCCTGTCGCGATCGGTGGAGGGACTTTGAGGATTTTCCTGGTAAGGCACGGCGATGCGGACGCAGAGATCCCCGAGGGGCTCGGCGACGAGGCGCGCGCGCTGACCGCGAAGGCCCGTACGAACGTCGCAGCGCATTTCGCGTCGCTGTCCGAGCGCATGGGGCCCATCAGCCTCATCCTCACCAGCCCGCTGGTGCGCACGGTGCAGACGGCGCAGATCCTCTCCAACTCGGTGAAGCATGAAGGCCTCCTGCGGGTGCATCGCTGCCTGCTGCCGGACATGCCGGTGGGCGCGGTGGAGCCCGTGCTCAAGGAGTACTCCGACGAGAACCTCGTCCTGGTGGGCCACCAGCCCTCCATGGGCGCGCTCGCGGCGCACCTCTTGGGGATGCAGTCCTTCCCCAAGCCGGTGAACCCGGGCACGGTCATCGCCATGGAGTGGCCGGACACGCCCACCAGCACGGAGGACCAGGTGCCTGGCGAGAAGGGGGAGAACCCCCCGGCGCAGCACCTGAAGTTCCTGTTCTACTCCGCCCCTGGCCAGCAGGTCCTCGACGTCATCCAGTGACGTCCGGGAGCGCGCGGCCATGATGGACGAAGCCCGCTACCATTCCCTCGTGGCCGCCGCGTTCAAGCGCATCCTGGCGGCCGCGGACACCTTCGACCCGGACGTGCTGGAAGCCGAAGCCACCGGTGACAAGGTGACGCTCACGGCCGCGTCCGGCGAGAAGTGCATCATCAACACCCAGCGCGCCGTCTGGCAGATCTGGGTGGCCGGCCAGGGCCAGGGCATCCACTTCAGCCACGACGACGCCACCCGCGCCTGGAAGGACGACAAGGGCAAGGGGCTGGAGCTGTTCGCCTTCGTGTCGGACGTGGTGCGGCACCTCACCGGCGAAGCGCTCGTCTACCCGTCCTGAAGAGGCCGTCCTGAAGGCCCGTCTGGGTTCCTTCTGAAGTCCGGAAGGAGGCCCGTGGCGCTTCAAGCCACGGGCTTCCAGGAGTGACGACTCAAACCGTCATCACTTCCTTCTCCTTCTTGGCGACCAGGTCGTCCACCTGCTTGATGCCGGCGTCGGTCGCCTTCTGGACCTCTTCGGTGCGGCGCTTGAGGTCGTCCTCGGTGATCTTCTTGTCCTTCAGCTGAGTCTTGAGGGCCTCGTTCGCGTCGCGGCGGATGTTGCGGATGGCGACCTTGTGCTCCTCGCCCTTCTCCTTCACCTGCTTCGCGATCTTCTTGCGGGTCTCCTCGGTGAGCGGAGGAAAGGGCAGGCGGATCATCTCGCCGTCGTTCATCGGGTTGACGTCGAGGTTCGCCTCACGCAGGGCCTTCTCGATGTCCTTCAGCACGCCCTTGTCCCAGGGCTTGATGACGATGAGGCGGGGCTCCGGCGCGCTGATGCTGGCAACACCATTGAGCGGCGTGGGCGTCCCGTACTGGTTCACCTTGATGCCGTCCAGGATGTTGGTGTTCGCCCGGCCGGTGCGCGCCTTGGCCAGCTCCCGCTTGAGGTCTTCCACCGACTTGTCGATACGGCCCTTCAGATCCGCCGTGTCAGCCATTGTGCGTCTCCTGTGAGAAGTGGGGGTGTTGTCAGTCCCGTCCGTGGCGCCTCTAGGCCCAGACCGTCTCGGCCGCGCCGACGACGGTGCCGAACTCGCCGTGGCTCGTGACGGCGCGCTGGATGTTCCCGCGCGTGCCCAGGTCGAACACGATGATGGGCAGCTTGTTGTCCATGCACAGCGAGATGGCCGTGGAGTCCATCACGTTGAGGTTCTGCTTGAGGACGTCCATGTACGTGAGCGACCGGTAGCGCTTCGCGGTCGGGTCCTTCTTCGGGTCCGCGTTGTAGACGCCGTCCACCTTGGTGGCCTTGAGGATGACCTGCGCGTTGATTTCCATCGCGCGCAGCGACGCGGCCGTGTCGGTGGTGAAGTAGGGGTTGCCCGTGCCCGCGGCGAAGATGACGACGCGGCCCTTCTCCAGGTGCCGCACGGCGCGCCGGCGGATGTAGGGCTCGGCGATCTGCTCCATCTTGATGGCGGACTGCACGCGCGTCTTCAGCCCCTGCTTCTCCAGCGAGTCCTGCAGCGCCATGGAGTTGATGCAGGTGGCGAGCATGCCCATGTAGTCCGCGCTCGCGCGGTCCATGCCCTCCGTGGCGCCCGCGACGCCGCGGAAGATGTTGCCGCCGCCAATCACGAGGGCGATTTCCAGGCCCGTTCTGGAGAGCTCCGCGACTTCTTCAGCGATGCGCGTGAGGGTGGGCGGGTGGATGCCGTACTTCCCCTCGCCCATCAGGGCTTCGCCCGACAGTTTGAGGAGGATGCGCTTGTAGGGAGAGGTGGATTCGGACATACGCGACCGCTTCTATCCCCCGCCCCGCGCTCAGGCAACGACGGAAGTCGTGACACGCGCCGCACCGTCCGATGCCGGGCGGACGGACGCGAAGGAAGCGGGCCCTGGAATACCAAGGGCCGCGTTCCCGGCGCCCCTCCCCTGTTGTGAGGAAGAGCCCCAGGCACGCGGCCCCAGGGTGAGACGGATGGGACGAAGGCTTTAGGCCTGGCCCAGCGTCTTGGCGACCTCGGCGGCCAGGTCGTCCTTCTTCTTCTCGATGCCCTCACCCACCTCGAAGCGGGCGAAGCGGCGCACGGAGACCTTCTCGCCAATCTTGGCGGCGCGCTCGTTGATCATCTCGCCGACCTTCTTCTTGTCGTCCTTCACCCAGAGCTGGTCCACCAAGCAGACGCCCTCGTAGTACTTCTCCATCTTGCCCACGAGGATCTTCTCCAGCATCGCCTCGGGCTTGCCCTGCTGCTTGAGCAGCTCGCGCTGGATCTCCTTCTCCTTGTCCATGGCGTCGGAGGGGACCTCCTCGCGGCGGACGAACTTGGGGTTGGCCGCGGCGATCTGCATGGCCACTTCCTTCGCCAGGTCCTGGAAGTCCGGGTTGCGAGCGACGAAGTCCGTCTCGCAGTTGACCTCCACGATGACGCCGATGCGGCCGCCGTGGATGTAGGAGGTCACGATGCCTTCGGCGGCGACGCGGCCCGCCTTGCCCTCGGCCTTGGAGATGCCCTTCTTGCGCAGCCACTCCTCGGCCTTCGCGAAGTCGCCACCGGACTCGGCCAGCGCCTTCTTGCAGTCCATCATGCCGGCGTTGGTGCGCTCGCGGAGGTCCTTCACCATCTGGGCGGTGATCTCAGCCATGTCGTATCTCTTTCTTCATCGGCTCCGAGCCCGGCGGCGTGCGCAGGGGGCGGAGGACTGGGGTTCTGGGTACTGACGCCAAGGACGTAGAAAATGGAGACGGCCGGACAGCAGGCCTTGAGAGGTGCCGCCCGGCCGAACTCCGGATACCGCGCTTTGGGAAAGCGATGAGGCCGGGCGGTTACTCCGCCGGCGTGCTCTCGCCGCCACCCTCGGGCGCCTGCTCCGTGGTGGTCGCGGTGGCCTTCATCTCCACGACGGGGCCACGGCGCTCACCGCCACGGTCACCGCCGCCACGGCGGTCGTCACGGTCGCGGCGGTCGCCACGGCGCGGGCCACGGCGGTCGTCACGGCGGTCGTCACGGCCCTCGCGCTCCTCCTGCTCGTCGCGCTCGGCGGCGCCGGACGCACGGTAGCGGGCCGCACCCTCGAGGCACGCATCCGCGATCTTCGACGTGAAGAGCTTGATGGAGCGGATGGCGTCGTCGTTGCCCGGGATGACGAAGTCGATGCCGTCCGGATCGCAGTTGGTGTCCACCAGACCAATCACCGGGATGCCCAGGCGGGTGGCCTCGTGGATGGCGATGTGCTCCTTCTTCGGGTCGATGACGAAGACGCAGCGGGGCAGCTTCGCCATGTCCTTCACGCCGCCCAGGTTCTTCTCCAGCTTCTCGCGCTCACGGTCGAGCTGGGCGACTTCCTTCTTGGGCAGGCGCTCGAAGGTGCCGTCCTCGGACATCTTCTCCAGGAGCTTCAGGCGGTCGATGCCCTGCTTGATGGTCTTGAAGTTCGTCAGCGTGCCACCCAGCCAGCGGCTGGTGACGTGGAACTGACCGGCGCGGGCGGCCTCCTCCTGGATGACGTCCTGCGCCTGCTTCTTGGTGCCAACGAAGAGCACCGACCCGCCGCGGGCCGTGATGTCCGCCACGAAGCGGAAGGCCGCGCGGGCCATCGTCACGGTCTTCTGCAGGTCGATAATGTAGATGCCGTTGCGGGCACCGAAGATGTAGGGCTTCATCTTCGGGTTCCAGCGCTTGGTCTGGTGGCCGAAGTGAACGCCGGCCTCGAGGAGCTGGCGCATCGTGATGCCGCTGGCAGCGGCCATCGCCTGGGCCTGCGTCTGCGTATCCTGCTGGGTATCCATGGTGCGTGTACCTTCCGGTTGTTCCGCCACGCGCGTTGAGACAGCTGCCAGTCCTGGCCCTTCCACCGTGGAGGGGCACCGGGGGACCGGTGACACGCGTGTGAGTAGTGGGTGCTGCTGACTGCCTCGGGCGGTGAAGCCCGGCCCCTACATAACAGGGCGCGGCGTCCTTAGCAGAACGCTCGCGAGGGGCGCAAGCTTCGGCACACCGTCCGTCCGGCTCCCACCGGCCCGGGGTTGCCCCCCTCCCCCCCAGGAAGGCGACCGGCGCGGCCCCCGCTCCCCTTGCCAGGGAGGGCGACCGCGCCGGAGGGCGCTTCCATCAGGTGTTCAGCGGCCTCAGGGGTTCGCTTCGTTGGCCCCGTGGCACTTCTTGTACTTGCGGCCGCTGCCGCAGGGGCAGGGCTCGTTGCGGCCCACGGGCTTGGGGGCGCCAGCGGCCTCGCGCTGGGCGACCGGGGTGGCGGTAGCCTCCTCGAGCTTCCCCTCGGCGTCCGCGCGGCCCTCCACGGCCTTCTTCTGCTGCTGGGCCAGTTGGCGCTGGATGCGGGCGGTCTCCTCCGCGGCGTTGGAGGCGGAGCGGGCCTGGACGCGCATCATCTGGCTGACGAACTGCGTCTTGATGGCGTCCAGCATCTGCATGAAGCCCGTGTAGCCTTCCTTCTTGTACTCCTGCTTCGGGTCCTTCTGGCCGTAGCCGCGCAGGCCGATGCCCTGGCGCAGGTGGTCCATGGCCAGCAGGTGGTCCTTCCACAGCTGGTCGATGGTGGCCAGGTACCGGTACTGCAGGAAGCGCATGAAGTCTTCGCCGAACTCCTGCTCGCGGGCGGTGAAGACCTTCTCCGCCGCGGCGTAGATCTGCTCCTGGAGCTCGTCGCGGTTGCCGACGCCCTCGAAGGCCATCTCCAGGTTGAGCGACTCCTTCACGGAGTTGGCCAGCGAGGCGATGTCCCAGGTGTCGGAGCTGCGCGTGGGGGCGTAGGTGTCCGTCATGGACACGACGACGTCCTCCACTGCATCCAGCACCATCTCCCGGAAGTCCGCCCAGGAGATGACACGCTCGGAGCGCGTCTTCACGCGCGTCTTCACGTCCTCCTCGTACTCCACGAGCGGGATGCCCGCGCCCGACGCGAGCACCTGGCGGCGCAGCTTGTAGATGGTGCGCCGCTGCTGGTTCATCACGTCGTCGTACTCGAGCAGGTTCTTGCGGATGTCGAAGTTGTGGCCTTCGACCCGCTTCTGCGCGCTCTCGATGGCGCGTGAGAGCCAGATGTGCTCGATGACCTCGCCCTCCTCCATGCCCAGGCGCTCCATCAGCATCTGGATGCGCTCGGACCCGAAGATGCGCATCAGGTCGTCTTCCAGGGACAGGAAGAAGCGGCTGGCGCCCGGGTCACCCTGGCGGCCGGCGCGGCCACGCAGCTGGTTGTCCACGCGGCGGGACTCGTGGCGCTCCGTGCCGATGATGAAGAGGCCGCCGGCGGCCATGACCTCTTCACGCTCGCGCTTGGTGAGCGCCTCGTTGTTCGCCTTCGTCTCCGCGAAGCGCTTCTCGTAGTCCGCCAGGGCCGCCTGGTAGCCGGTGAGGTCCAGCGGCTGACCGTCCACGGCCTCCGGGGGCTCCGGCGGCGCGCCCATCTCGCCCTTGGTCATGACCTCCGCGTTGCCGCCCAGGAGGATGTCCGTGCCGCGGCCGGCCATGTTGGTGGAGATGGTGACCGCGCCCTTGCGGCCCGCCTGCGCGACGATGTCCGCCTCGCGCTGGTGCGCCTTGGCGTTGAGGACGTTGTGGGCCACGCCGCGCTTCTTGAGGAAGTTGGACACCACCTCGCTCTTGGCGATGGACACCGTGCCCACGAGCACCGGCTGACCGGCCTTGTTCAGCTCTTCAATCTGGGCGGCGACGGCCTCGAACTTCTCGCGCTCCGTCTTGTAGACCACGTCCTGTTCGTCGCGGCGCTGCGCGTTGCGGTTCGTCGGGATGACGCGCACGTCCAGGTTGTAGATCTTCGCGAACTCTTCGGCTTCCGTGTCCGCGGTGCCCGTCATGCCGGACAGCTTGGAGTACATGCGGAAGTAGTTCTGGAACGAGACCGTGGCGAGCGTCTGGTTCTCGTTTTCGATCTTCACGCCCTCCTTGGCCTCGATGGCCTGGTGGAGGCCGTCGGACCAGCGGCGGCCCGGCATGAGGCGGCCGGTGAACTCGTCGACGATCTGCACCTCGCCGTCCTTCACCACGTAGTCCTTGTCGCGCTTGTAGAGCGTGTGCGCGCGCAGGGCCTGCTCGACGTGGTGGAGGGTCTCGATTTCGCCCGGGTCGTAGAGGTTGCCGACGCTGAGGCGCTTCTGGAGCTTGTCGATGCCGTCGTCGGTGAGGGCCACCGAGCGGTGCTTCTCATCCAGGGTGTAGTCCTGGTCCGGCACGAGGCCCGGGATGACCTGGTCCACCCGGTAGTACTTGTCGGTGCTGTCCTCGGTGGGACCGGAGATGATGAGCGGCGTACGGGCCTCGTCGATGAGGATGGAGTCCACCTCGTCGACGATGGCGTAGTTGAGCTCGCGCTGGACGTAGTCCTGCAGACGGAACTTCATGTTGTCGCGCAGGTAGTCGAAGCCGAACTCGTTGTTCTGGCCGTACGTGATGTCCGAGCGGTACGCCTCCTGGCGCTGCTTGTCGGACAGCTCGTGGAGCACGCAGCCCGTCGTCATGCCCAGGAACTTGTAGACGCGGCCCATCCACTCCGCGTCGCGGCGGGCCAGGTAGTCGTTCACGGTGACGACGTGAACGCCGCGGCCGGACAGGGCGTTGAGGTAGGAGGGCAGCGTCGCGGTGAGCGTCTTGCCTTCACCAGTGCGCATCTCCGCGATGCAGCCCTCGTGCAGGAACATGCCGCCGATGAGCTGTACGTCGTAGTGGCGCTGGCCGATGACCCGGCTCGCCGCCTCACGGGTGAGGGCGAAGGCCTCGAAGAGCAGGTCGTCGAGCGGCTTGCCGTTCGCGATCTCCTGCTTCATCCGGGCGGTTTCGCGCGCGAAGTCGTCGTCCTGGAGGGCCTTCATGCGGCCTTCCAGTTCGTTGATGCGGGCGACCTTCAGGCGGGCTTTCTTGAGCTCGCGCTCATTCTTGGTCCCGATGAGCTTCTTTAGCGTCCATTCAATCATGTTGGCTCTCTCGCCGGAGGATCCACGAAGGAGCGCGGCGAGTGAAGGGAATTCCCAGGAGATGTAAGGGAGAACCAGACCAAAACCACGCGCGCCCCCCGAAACTTCCTCTCGGCTGGCCGCCCGGCGC
Source organism: Corallococcus sp. AB045 (assembly GCF_003668895.1). Lineage (NCBI taxonomy): Bacteria > Pseudomonadati > Myxococcota > Myxococcia > Myxococcales > Myxococcaceae > Corallococcus > Corallococcus sp. AB045. Next base: position 112 of record NZ_RAWN01000172.1, on the reverse strand, counting down.
GCGGTGGCCCAGAGTAAAGCGGAACCGAGTCCACGCAATGTCCCCTAAGCAGATTCACCGTCCCCGCGCCGCGAAGAGTTCTTCCGGCCGCTCCTCCCCGGGCCCCCGCCGG
>NZ_RAWN01000171.1:0-20611 GCF_003668895.1 Corallococcus sp. AB045 | reverse complement strand
GGTCAGGGGGCGGTGAGGGCGCGATGGGCCCGGAATCATCCGCGTTGGACTGCTGGGCGTACCCGTCATCGCCCCAGTCATCCGCGGCGACCGGCGAGGTCTGCGCGAACGCCCCCTGGGTCGCCAGGCCGACAATCAAACCCATCCACCATCGAGAACCCATGACTCCGTCTCCGATCTTCAGACACCCGAGGGGACGCGGGCTTCCCCCACTTTATTCACCCTGGAGGCTCCAGGCCCGCAAACCTGTCGACACTGCTACAGTCCCGCGGGACGCGAATGCTGCGCCGACTCCTCCCCACATTGCTCGCCCTGGGTTGCGGACTGCTGGCCCTCGGATGGGGGCTGGTGAGCCTCCAGCGCATCTTCACCCAGGAGCGTGAGGACGCGCGCGCCCAGGTGCGCTCGCGGCGCATTGCCCTGGAGCAGCTGGCGGCCGAGTCGCTGCGCACCGCGCTCGCGCAGATGATGAAGACCCACCTGCCGAAGCTCAACGCGGCCGTGGGCGACCCGCTGCTGCCCGCCGAGGGCTACTACCTGCTCTTCCGCGGCCACCAGTTCCTGCCGCGCGTGGACTGGCCCCGGGAGGGCGCGGACGTCCCGGCCCAGGCCAACTACACGATACTGGCGCACGCGCTGGGGGACGGTCAGGCCCCCTCGCCCTACCAGGAGCGGCTGGCCCGGCTGCGCGCGACGGAGGCCGCGCTGGCCTCCGGCAGCGAGGCGCGCAAGGACGCGGCGGTGGAGTCCCTGCTGCGCTACCACGCGGCGCACCCGCTGCCGGCGGATCAGGAGCTGCCCTTCACCCTGCTGATGGTGGAGTACCTGCAACGCGGCGAGGACACGCAGCCCCTCATCCGGGCGCTGGTGCGCGAAGGCCTCCCGGAGGAGCTGGGCGGCATGGCGCGGGACGCGGGCCTGCAGCGCAACCTGCTGCGCGCCCGGTCCCAGCTCACGCAGCCGGACTTCAACTTCCTCCAGGCGCGCATCGTGGCGCTGAGCCGAACCCTGTCGGAGCCGTCCGAAGCCTTCGTGGCGCGCGTGCAGGAGGCCGGCGCGGGCGCCCTGGTGCTGCCGGAGCCGCTGGACGGGCCCACGCTGCTCGCGGAGCAGTGGTACGTGGAGCCCGCGGCCGAGCAGGTGCACGGGCTGGCCGTGGACATGGGCGCGCTGCTGTCGGACCTGACGCAGGAGCTGCGAGGTCGCAACCTCATCCCCCGGGATGGCCAGGTGCGGCTGGGGCCCGGCGGCGTGGCGCGGCCCCTGAAGCACCCGGGGCTGGAGGTGGCCACGCCCGGCTGGGCCGCGGCGGAGGCGGACATCGAGGCGCGGTACGGCCTGAAGACGCTGCTCGTCGCGGCGTGCGGCGCGCTCGCGTCGGCCATCGCGGCGCTGGCGGTGGTGGCCCAGCAGCGCAAGTACCGCTTCGTGGAGCTCAAGAGCGACTTCGTCTCCACCGTGTCCCACGAACTGCGCACGCCGCTCGCGTCCATCCGCTTGTTGGGGGAGACGCTGGAGCGCCGGCTGGGCAAGAGTCCGGAGGCGGGGGACTACCCCACCCGCATCGTGCGCGCGGCGGAGGGGCTGCACTTCCTGGTGGAGAACATCCTGTCCTTCAACCGCATCGACAAGGGGCGATGGGCGCTCAGGCCCGCGCGCGTGCGGCTGGAGGAGGCGGTGGGCAACCTGCGCGACGACCTGATGGACGCCGTCACCGTGCCGGTGGAGCTGAGCTCGGACGTGGGGGACGTGGAGCTGGACGCGGACGCGTCGCTCGTGCGGATGCTCTTCGCCAACCTGGGCCGCAACGCCTGTCTCTACAACCTGCGAAGCCCGGTGGTCCTTACGGTGCGCGCCTATCCGCAGCCGGGCTTTGGCGCCACGGTGCTCTTCAGCGACAACGGGGTGGGCATTCCCCCGGAGGAATGGGAGCGCGTGTTCCAGGACTTCTACCGTCTGACAACGCCCGGGCCGGAAGTGCATGGAAGTGGCCTGGGGCTGGCGCTGTGCCGCAGAATCATGGGCCTGCACCAGGGCAGCATCCAGGTGGCCTCCTCCGGTCCCGAAGGCACGACCTTCGCCCTGACCTTTCCCGAGACGCGCCGATGACGACGCAGACGCCAGGCTCCACCACCCGCCCCACCATCCTCATCGTCGAGGACGACGCCAACCTGCGCATGGGCCTGCGCGACAACCTGCGCGACGAGGGCTACGACGTGACGGACGCCCCGTCCGCGAAGGACGCCGCGCCGCACCTGGAGTCGCGGGTGTTCGACCTGCTCATCCTGGACGTGATGCTGCCGGGCGAGGACGGCTACAGCTTCTGCCGCCGCCTGCGCGCGGAGGGCGTGAAGAGCATGGTGCTGATGCTCACCGCGCGCTCGCTGGAGGACGACCTGGTGCGCGGCTTCGAGGCCGGCGCGCAGGACTACCTCACCAAGCCCTACCGGCTGCGAGAGCTGCTCGCGCGTGTGCAGGCGCTGGTGCGCCGCGCGGGCACGGCGCCGCCGCAGGTGGTGACCTTTGGCGCCTTCACGCTGGACCTGGGCCGCCGCGCGGTGCTGCGGGCGGACGGCAGTGAGGTGGACCTGACGCGCACGGAGTTCGACCTGCTGGCGTTCCTCCTGCGCCACCGCGACCGCGCCCTGCCCCGGGGCGAAATCCTGGACGCGGTGTGGGGCCGCGACGTCGTGGTGGATCCGCGCACGGTGGACAACTTCGTGTCGAACCTGAAGAAGAAGCTCGGGTGGACGAGCACGTCCGGCTTCACCATCCACACGCTGCGCGGCGTGGGCTACCGCATGGAGGTCCTGGGCGGCGGCCCGTCATGACGCAACCATGACCAACACATGGAGCCCCGTCGGCCTTTCGACTGGCGGGACTTCGTACCTTGCATCTTGTGGGGACGGGACGCCTGGAGCGTCCGCCCCGAACAGGAGGCGGGTCAGATGTTTGAGTCGGTCATCGAACGGCGGGGAGTGCGCTCGGGACGGTTCGGCACGGGCGCGTGGGTGTCCATCGGCGTGCACGCGGGGCTCCTGGGCCTGGTGTTCTTCATCTCCGGCCGCGCGCCCGAGATCGTCGAGAAGCCGCTCGGGGACCTCGTCTTCCGTCCGCCTACCATCCAGCTGGGGACGAAGCAGGCCGTGCAGCCGAAGCCGGCCACGACGACCGCACCGAAGCCGAAGCCCAAGCCGCGCACGGACCGCATCCCGCTGAACCCGAAGCCGCTGCCCGCGGATCCGCCGGAGGCGACGCCGGATCCGGAGCCGACGACCATCGCGGACGCGGCGGCCACCACCGACGCGACGGGCACGGGCGAGACCGGTCCGGTGGGTGACCCGAACGGGGATCCGAACAGCACCAGCCCCATCGGTGCGCTCGCCGTGGCGAGCCTCGTGCCGACCGCGCCCACGGGCACGGACGTGCTGCCCTTCCAGGGTGGGATGACGCCCCCGAAGATGCTGAGTGGTTCGCAGTTCAGCTACACGCTCGATGCGCAGCGTGCGGGCGTGGAGGGGATGATCATCGCGAAGTGCGTCATCACCACGGAGGGCCGGGTGCGCGACTGCCGCATCATCAAGGGCCTGCCGTTCATGAATGACGCGGTGTTGGAGTCCCTCTACTCGCGGACGTATCAGCCGCTGACCTTCCAGGGCCGTCCGGTGAACGTGTCGTACACGTTCAACATCAGGCTGAAGATGCCCCGGTAGCAGGGGCGGGTGTCCGCCAGTGGAAGCGGCTGGCCGCCTGTCTCCCCCTCGAGTGGGGAAAAGAATCGCGGCGGGAGTGCGGGCCCGTTAGGAGACTCCCGTCGCGCCTGGCCATGTGCGCGATACCGGCACCGGAAGGAGCGGGTCTCCCCCGGCCCGCTTCCGGTGCCGGTCCTTTCACTCGAGCCATGGCGGACACCTGGTACGACGCGGTGGTGGTGGGTGCGGGCTTCGGGGGCCTGGGTACGGCGCTGGAGTTGTGCCGCCGGGGCGCCCGGGTGGCGCTGTGCGAAGGGCTCAACTACCCGGGCGGCTGCGCGAGCACCTTCCGGCGTGGTGGCTACGGCTTCGAATCCGGCGCCACGCTGTTCTCCGGCTTCGGTGAGCATCAGCTCTTCGGCCGGTGGATCCGCGAGCATGCGCTGGACGTGACGGTGGACTGGTTGGATCCCCTGGTGGAGCTGCGAACCCCGGGGATGCGGTTGCCGGTGCACCGCGACCGGGACCGGCTCATCGAGGAACTCTGTGCGCTGCCTGGAGCGCCCGTGCGGGGCGTGCGGCGCTTCTTCGAGTTGCAGGGACAGGTGGCCGGTGCGCTGTGGCCGCTGTTCGATGACCCGGAGCTGTTGCCGCCGTTGAACCTGAAGACGCTGATGCGGCACGCGGGGCGCGCGTGGTCGTACGCGCCGCTGGCGCGGTGGCTGGGCCGCCCGCTGGGCGCGGTGCTCGCGCATCACGGGCTGGAGGGCTTCACGCCGCTGCGCACGTACCTGGATGCGCTCTGTCAGATCACCGTGCAGTGCCCCGCGGCGGAGGCGGAGGCGCCGTTCGCGTTCGCGGCGATGGACTACTACTGGCGCGGCACGGGCCATGTCCGGGGCGGCATCGGCCGGCTGGCGGCGGCGCTGACGAAGGCCATTTCGGCCCGGGGCGGTGACGTGTTCATGGCGAACCGGGTGCGCGCGGTGACTCCGGTGGATGGGGGCTGGCGGGTGACGGCACGCAGGGGTGAGCTGCTCGCCCGGCATGTGGTGGCCAACGTGTTGCCTCAAGGGCTGCGCACGCTGCTGGAGGTTCCGGTGGGGCGGCTGCCCCGGGTGGATGCGCTCGCGGAGCGCGTGGATGACGGCTGGGGCGCGGCGATGCTCTACCTCGTGGTGCGGCCTCCCGAAGGTGACTCCGCCAGCGCGCATCACTTCGAACTGGTGCGCGATGAGCAGGCACCGTTCATCGAAGGCAACCACCTCTTCGCCTCAGTAAGCGGAGCGTCGGACGAAGGACGGGCGCGGCCGGGACAGCGCACGGTGACGGTGTCCACGCACGTGTCGTTGAAGAAGCTCGCGGGCATGACGCCGGAAGAACAGGCGCCTTGGTTCGCCGGGCTCCATGCGCGCATGCGCGAGAACCTGGACGCGCTGCTCCCGGAGTGGATGGCCAACGTCGTGCACGTCATGACGGCGTCGCCGCGCACGTTCCAGCGCTTCACGTTGCGAGAGGCCGGCGCGGTGGGCGGCGTTCCCCGGCGCGCGGGGCTGGACAATTACCGCATCCTGGGACCGTTCCAGGCGCAGCGTGGCTTGTGGCTCGTGGGGGACTCCGTGTTCCCGGGGCAGAGCACGCTGGCCACCGCGGTGGGTGGCGTGCGCACCGCGGCAAGCATCGCCGCGGTGCGCTGAAGCATTGTCTGACGTAAACCGCGTATGGTTTGTGCCCCCTCACGGAGGACACATGCGCACGTTTCTGATGGGCGGTCTGTTGGCGATGGCGGTGGGCTGTGGCGGTCCCATGGAGCAGGAGTCCGAGCCGAACCTGGCCACGCAGGAGGCGCCGCTGCCGGACTGTTCCAACGAGCCGAACGCGAACCTGTACCGGTACTACAGCGACGCCGCGCACACACAGCTCATTGGTGAGTATGGGTGCTATTGCGGAGGGCTCTACTACTGGGGCGGCCGGTCGGTCTACTCGGAGTACATCCAGGAGTGCTGAGCCGTTGAATGCAGACAGCATCGGCTGCTAGGCCACCCCCGACACCACGGGGGCGGTGGAAGTCCGCGTCTCCGCGAGGATCCGCGCTGACTCCACGGCGGCGTCCTCCGGCCGGACGCTGGTGTCTGAGATTCCGGCGATGAGCCGGGTGCGGTCGTGGTCCACCGCGCCCGGCTTCGCCCAGGTGTCCGCGTCCGGCACGGTGAGGTACGCGGAGAAGGCGTGGTGCCCGGAGCCGGGGCGTTCGCCAATCACATGCACCAGGGCGCGCGGACGCAGGTCCCCTTCCGCGCCGAACAGCAGGTGGCCCACCTGGTAGCCCGCGCGCACCCGGCCGTGCTTCACCACCAGCACCTCCGGCGCCACCCTCCAGCCCGTCGCCTCCAGCTCCGCGCGAAGCCGCGCCAGGAACGGCGTCAGGTGGCCCTCGTCCATCAGCGACCGCGGATCCAGCCCGTCCGACACGACCACCTGCACGTCGTACCGGCCCGCGTGCCGCTCCCGCAGCGCGCGCACCGTCGCCTCCGAGGACTCGTCCAGCGACTCGCCAGACGGCGGGTGCAGGATGTAGTCGCGCCGGTCCTCGGAGCGCGTCCGCAGCCGCACCGCGCCCGGCAGGGCCTCCACCGCCGCGTCGGACAGCTCCGACCACAGCCCTACCTTGCCGTCGTCGTAGAGGCCGCGCACCTCCCGCTCCAGCGAGGGCTCCAGCGTCCAGGGCGCCTCGCCATGCCCCACCGCCAGCGGCACGCCCCGGGCGCGCACCTCCGCCATCTTCGCCTCCGCCTCCACGCGCAGCTCCGCCTCCGTCCGCGTGTCGCCCTTGTGGCGGCGGTAGTGCACGTAGACGTGGGCCGGGTCGCCGAAGTGCTTCGTGGGCCGGCCGTCCGCGTCGATGACACCCAGGCGCTGGAAGAACGCCCACATCCGGTCATCCACCTTCAGGCCGTACCGCTCGCGCAGCCGCACGTGGTCCTGGAAGGACGTGGTGAGGTAGCTGAGCATCGGATCATTCCGAGTGGGCAGCGCCATCAGGTACGCGGGCCCGGCCTCCGCGAGCTGCTCCTGGCACCAGCCCAGGTCATCCAGCGTGACGTCCATGTGCAGCGTGGAGCACACGTCCAGGCCCAGCGTGAGGCCGTGCAGCTTGCCCATCACGATGTCTTCCAGGCAGCAGCGCACCAGCTGCTCGCGCGTGCGGAACACCTCCGGGCCAATGAAGCCCGCCACGTCGTTGACGTGCACCCACGGCGCCGCGTCCCGCCCCGCGCCCACCTGCGCCAGGGCCACGCGGCGCTTGAGCGCTCGCGCGAAGCCGTACTTGCGCGACTCGTGGATGAGCATGTCCGTGCCGTGGTGGTGCCCGTTCGTCGCGTCCGCGCCCTGCCCCGTCTCGAAGTACAGGCCCCAGCGCCCGGTGCGCGCCGCCGCGTGCGCCACCATCTTCTCCAGCGTCACGTCGAAGGTGCGGTTGGCCGCTTCGTTCCCACCCAGGCTCTGGAACCAGATGCCCGTGGTGCCCGGCCGCATCGCCTCCACCTGCGCCTGCACGTCGATGTGCGCGAGCACGCAGTGGGGTATCACCTCCTCCAACCCGAACGTCACCAGCACGTCGTGCAGCGCGGACTCCACCGCGGCCACCGACGTGACGTCCGACGACACCGGGTTGGTCCCCAGCACCACGTCGCCCACCGCGAAGGACCACCCGTTGAACACCTGCCAGCGGATCTCCTCGGGATGATCCGTGGGTGAGTTGGGCTGAAGCCGAGCGCCCAGGTAGCCCTTCGCGCCCACTCGGCTGCCCGGCAACGGATGGAAGATGCGCCCACCGACTGTCTTCAGCTCCGCGTCGCTCATCAACTTCACGACGCACGCGATGACGTCACTGGGCAGCCCGTCCAGTGCGTCATGCACCTGGGGCTCCGGCGCGGTGAGCAGGAAGCCCTTGAGCCGGCCCAGCGTCCAATCCGCCACGCGCTTCCAGCGCGCCGCGTCCCACGCCTCCAGGTTGAAGACATACAGCCGGTCCTCGAACGGAGGATGCGCGTGCAGGTCGTCCAGCCGCGTGCGAGACAACAGGGTCCGCGCGTTGCGCCGCGACTCCTCGTCCGCCGCCGCGACGCCAATGGCCTCGTCGCCTTCCTTGAACGCATTCGCCGCGCCCAGCACCTGCTGATACAGGCGCGCATCGAAGCCGCCGCGCAGGCGCTGCACGTAGTCCAACACGTCTTCGTGGGGGAGGACGTCGGGGATGCGGACGTTCATGGGCCGTGAGCTTTAACCGGAGGCCCCGCCGCGCCACCATCCCCTCAGCGCCTTGTCACCTGTGTGACGCCCGGACGGCTGCCCTCCACGATGCTTGGTGTTGCAATCGTCAGGCTGTCACCCAGGCTCAACCGCCGTCACGACCTGGCGTGCATCCCGGAGGAGGGCTCCAGGTGCGCAGGGCCATCACGCGCGCGTCCTGCTCATGCCCCACGCCTTCCGGCGCATCCACGTCGCTGACGCCAGGTTCGCGAGTGTGGTCAAGCAGCGCGACGGGCGGCGGCACCGCCGGGCATCCCTCCTGGAACGTTGCTTCTGTCTCCTCCAGGAGGACGTTGATGTGGTCCTCCCCCAGCTCATAGGTCATGGGGAACGTGAACTCGCCGGACCAGGGTTCCTCGTTCGCGGGCGGAAGCCAGGTCCATCCCAGGAGCGTCTGCCCTGAGTTCCAAGCACCAGCTCCGGACAAGCCGCCTCTTCCTCGATCATCGTTCTTCGCGGGCCACTCGATCGGGATTCCCTTCGGCACCGGGACGCGCAGGGCCGCCATTTGCACGCCGTCCCGCACCTCCGGCTCCATCAGCATCATCCACGTCAGCTCACGCAGGCGCTCCGGCGCCACCCGTCCCACGGTCACCTGGGCCTTGCGCGCGGCATCCGTCTCCGCCGTGTCCACGTTGCCTCGGTATGCAATGCGCAACTTGGAGCAACTGTTCGAGCGGTACGTGGTGCCTGTCGCCAGGTGGAACGCATCGACCTGGTCGCAGAACGTGTAGTGCCCCCGCCTCCCCCGGACCACCAGCCAGCCATCCATCGGTGCGCGGATGCGTCCCAGCGGCAACGCCGATTGCAGGGGGCGCGCGCCCTCGCTGTCCCCCATGCACTCGCGCCACGCCTTGTAGCGTCCACGCAAGGGACGCTTCCGGGCGACCGCCGCACAGTCCGGGCGAGGAGCGGCACGGTCACCAGAATCCCTGTAGCGCCGGTTCCGTGGCAGGAGGGCGGTCTGCTCCGCCCTGACGCGCCAGGCCTCCGTCTCCGCGCCGCACGTCCCGGCCTTCGTGGGGCACAGCAGGGGCGCCAGCCGGTGCTTCGGTGAGGTCTCACGAGACAGCACGTCGCGCAGATCCGGCGCAATCACCACGGTGTGGGCGCCGGGACGGCCCAGCTCCAGCTGGGATGCGAAGTACTCCTTGCCCCCGTCGCGCCACCACGTCTTCAACGCGAGCGCGGGCACGCGGTGCTCCTCGTCCCACGTCAGCGGCTCCCGCGTCTCCTCTTCGCGAGCGACGCTGAAGCAGCGGTGGCTCAGCAGCAACTGAAGGCCCGTCCGCGCCTCCTCCCCTTCACCGTCCTCCGGGAGCGCCTCCATCCGCGCGTCGAACGCGGACAGCTCCTCCTGCGCCGCCTTCCAATCAGCGGAGTCCGGCGTACACGGAACGATGCGCCCCACCTGCGAGGGCGATGCCGCCAACAGCCAACCCAGCCCGAACGACACCATGAGGGACACGGACATGCCCGCCATGGCAGCCGCTTCCAGGCTCGCCCGTCAAGTCGCGCGGTGGCGAACTACTCGCCGAGGAGGGCCGACCAGAAGCGCACCATCTTCAGCGCCTCCATCGCGCTGACCTGCCGGTCCATCTCCGCGTGGGTGATGAGCGGCGTGGGCCGCAGGTGCACGTGCGTGTGTGGCTCCAGCGCGCGCGCCAGCAGCGTGGATTCGATGGCGGGGATGACGGAGTCGTCCGTCCCGTGCAGCAGGTACACCGGCGCCCGGGGCGCGGGGGAGCGCTCCGGCGACAGCGACGGGTCTCCGGCGAAGTCCTTCACGAAGGGCAGCAACCGGGTCCCCAGTGCGGCCACGTCGCGTGTGTTCACCTGGTGCAGCAGCGTGGCCGCGGGCTCCGGCAGCGTGGCCTCCATCGCGCGCGCCTCCGCGAACGCGGCCTCCGCCTGCTTCGAGTCCACGAGCGTCAGGTGCGACGCGTGCATGAACTTCAGGACGCCCTCGCGAAGGGCCTTCACCTGCTCCGGCGGCACCAGCCGGTCCGCGACGTTCAGCAGGATGACCACCACGCCGTAGTCGTGCGGCTTGCGGTGCACCCCGTCCGCCTGCACGCCCGTGCACAGGAAGGACAGCACGCGCGACAGATCGCCGTGCCCGCCGAAGGACAGCACCGCGGCCACCTTGTCGCGCAGCGCGGGCCGGCCCGCCGCGACGACGGACAGCCCTCCGGAGAAGCTGATGCCGAAGAGGTCCACCTTCCCCTCCGGCGCCAGCGCTCCCGGTCCCAGCGCCCACAGGGCCGTGTCCTCGATGTCGTCCGGCAGGCACGGCGTGATTTCGTAGCGCAGCAGGTCCGGCGGCTCCGGCGTGAGCACCGGATGTCCGCCCATCGCCAGGTCCTCCGCCAGCCTCACCAGCCGGGGCTCGTCGATGCCCGCCGCGTGCACGCCCGACGTGAGCACGATGAGCCGTCCCCTGCGCCGGTCCGGACGGTAGAGCCGCCCACGCATCGGCCCGTGGCGCGTGGGGATGCTCAGGTCCGCGACGCTGAAGGCCCCGGTGCCGTAGCTGCTGGCCAGGGCAGTGGCCGTGGTGCCGTGGAGCCCCGCCGCGCGCAGCACGAAGGACAGCCCTCGCAGCTCGGGCGGGAGCAGGAAGACGACCGCGACCAGCAGGGCCGCCAGCACGGCCCCCAGCGTCCAGCGCGTCCGGTGCTTCATTGCATCAGGGTTTCGACGAAGGTGCACAGCTGGTCGCGCTCGAAGGGCTTCTCCAGCAGCTCTCGCGCGCGGCGGCCGACGAACTCACGGGCCTGCGGGTTCACCCCGCCCGTCATCAGGCCGGTGCGCGGCGCCAGCTCCGGCGCCAGCCGCTCCAGCTCCACCAGGAAGTCCATGCCGCTCATGCCCGGCATCATGAGGTCGCAGAGGATGGCGTCGAACTTCTCGCCGTGCGACAGGCGCTTCAGGGCCTCGCGCGCGTCCTGGATGACGTGCACCTCGTAGAGGTTTCGCAAGAGGCGGCTCACCGCGCTGCCCACCGCCGGCTCGTCGTCGATGAGCAGCAACCGGCGCAGGTCGCGCGTCGCGCGCACCGGCTGCGCGGGGTCCTCCGCCACGGCCGGGGTGGCCTGCGCGGTCCGGGCGGCTTCGGGCGGCAACGTGAGCGCCGGCAGCTCCACGCGGAAGAGGCTGCCCTGCCCCTCTTCGCTGGCCACCTCGATGTGGCCGCCCATCGCGTGCACCAGCGTCAGGCAGATGGACAGGCCCAGGCCCGTGCCGCCCTTGGGCGAGCGCGTGGTGAAGAACGGATCGAAGATGCGCTGGCGCACCTCCGCGGGCATCCCGTGCCCGTTGTCCTCCACCTCGATGAGCACGTGGCCCTCGCGGCCCGGACGCACGCGCAGCTTGATGAGGTTCTCCTCCGGGGGCCGGTCGCCGAAGGCCTGGAGCGCGTTCGTCAGCAGGCCCGTGACGACCTGGCCCAACCGGCCCTCGTTGCCGTGCACCGCGGCCACCGGCTCCAGGTCGCACGCCATGCACGCGCGGTGCTGGAGATCGTCGCGCATCAGCTTGATCGCGCCCTCCACCGCGCGCCGCACGTCCACCGGACCGTGCTGCTCCTCCTCCGTGCGCGAGAACGTCCGCAGGTCGCGCACGATGGAGCGCACGCGCCCCGCGCCCTCCAGCGCCTCCGCCACCACCTGCCGCAGTTCCTCCAGTTGCTCGGTCGGAACCGGAACCACCGGCTGCGCCACGCGCTCCCAGAGGTAGGCCAGGTTGGAGGTCACGTACGAGAGCGGGTTGTTGATTTCATGCGCGACGCCCGCGGCCAGCGTGCCCACGGACGTCATCCGCTCCGCCAGCCGCCGCTGCGTCTCCAGGCGGGAGCGCTCGGTGACGTCGCGCACCAGCCCCACCAGGAAGCGCTCGCCGTTGGGCAGCATGTACGCGGCCCGCTGCGTGAGCACCTCGCGCGAGCGGCCCTTGGCGTCGGTGAAGGAGCCCTCGTCCTCCACGGTCTGACCGGTGGTGAAGGCGCGCTCGTCCTGGCGCCATGACGCCTCCGCCTCGTGCGACGGCACCTGCGCCGAGGAGACCGTGCCCCGCAGCGCATCGGCGGGTTGATCCAGCAGGCGGCAGTAGGCGCTGTTCACCGCCACGAGCCGGTGCTCGCGGTCCTTGATGAACAGCGGCTCCGGCACCGCGTCCAGCGCGCCCTGGAACATGTCGCGGGCCCGCCGGAGCGCCTGCGCGTCCCCGTCCGAGGACCTGCGCCGCAGCGCCACGAGCCTCGCGCCCCAGCGCGTGCCGGGCGGCGCCACGCACTCGTCCGCGCCCGCGGCCACCAGCGCCTCCGCCTCCTCGCCCTCGCGCTTCGTCAACACCACCAGCCACGTGCGCGTCTGCAACCGGCGCGCGTGTGCCCACTGGCAGCGCGCCTTCACGGCCTCCAGCGGACCGCCGTGATCCCACAGGACGAGGAGTCCTTCGGGCAGCGGCTCCGGCGGGGACTCCACGCGGATCACACGACACGCGCGCCCCTCGGCCGTGGCGCAAAGGTCGCGCTCCACGTCCTGGGCCACCGGGGCTGGAACCGCCACCAGCATTGCGTGCACCGCGTCGCTCCTCACGCCCCGCGGGATCATCCTCCCCGCGTCGCCCGACCGCATTGCAGCCTTGACCGCGCCAACCCGTCAACGCGGGGCCGCGCGGACTGCCCGTAGCCCATTTCCGGGTCGGGTGGGACTCAGAATTGCAGTGAACCGCGCGCGACGACGCGGGGGCCTACCTTGCAGGAAGGTAGGAGCGAGCAACCCTCGCAGTGGTGGGGCAGTGTCTTCGCCGGGCAGGCGCCACTCATTCCGTAGTGGCACAAAGCAAAGTCGTAGCGGACGGGGTCCTCGGGATCGAGCGCCCGCAACGATGCCGTCACCTCCTCGGCGGTCCGCCAGGTGAGGTCCGTACGCTGCGTGAGTCCCAGGTGGAGCGCCATGCGTCCGATGTGCGTGTCCAATGGAACCAGCAGTGCGGAGGCGGGCACCTGCTTCCAGATGCCGAAGTCCACCGCGTCCGGTCCGCGCACCATCCAGCGCAGGTACAGGTTGAGGCGCTTCGCCGCGCCCGGCCCCAGCGGAGAAGGCAGCAGGTGATGCAGTCCCCGCTCCGGCCCCATCGCCTCGCGGAGCGAGTCCATGGGTACGTCCCGCAGCGCGGCGGTGAAGGCCGCGAGCGCCCCGTGCAGCGTGCCGCCCGCCTGGAAGCCCCGCACGAACAGGGCCTCCAGGCTGCCGTGTTCGCGCAGCGCGCGGCCCATGCCCAGCAGCAGCACCGCGAGGTCGGTGCCCACGTTGAAGCGGTACACGAAGCCCGTGAGCAGCGCCTTCGCGCCCTTCACATCCAGCGCGCGCACGAAGGCCGCGGGCGACGGCCCCATCTGATTCAGGAGCGCGTCCACCTTCGGGCGGAAGAGGTCCGCGCGCCCGTAGGCCAGCGCCGCCGCGAGCAGCGCGCTGACCTCCACGTCGCGTGGATCCGTGTAGCGGTGGGGGAACTCCACCGGGTCGAACCCGATGCGCGCCTTCGGGTCCGTGGAGGCCAGGAAGGCATCCAGGCGGGGGCGCAGGAGGTCGGCCGCCTGGGTGCTCAAGCCGGTGTGCGCGACACGGCGCTTCTTCATCACGCGTCCAGTCCTAACGCGTGAGCTCGCGCACCGCGTGGCCCAGCTCCGGGAGGATGAGCGCGTCCAGCGCCAGCCGCACCGCCTGCGGAGAGCCCGGCAGCGCGAAGAGGATCATCCCCTGGTAGGTGCCCGCCGTGGCGCGCGACATCATCGCGGGGCTGCCGATGCGCTGGAACGACAGCATCCGGAACAGCTCGCCGAAGCCGGGCAGCTCCTTCTCGAAGAGCGCGCGCAGCGTCTCCACCGTGCAGTCGCGCCGGCCAATGCCCGTGCCACCCGTGAAGAGCACCGCGCGGGCCCCCGCGGCCTGAGCCTGCGCGAGCGCGCCCCGGATGGCCTCCGGATCATCCTTCACCACCGTGTGCCCGGCGACGGTGTGTCCCGCGGCGGCCAGGCCCTCGCGCAGGTCCTTCCCGCTGCCGTCGTGCGCTTCGTCCCGGCTGTCCGAGCACGTCACCACATACGCGCTGACATGCACCGGCGCGCGCGACTTGTGCTCCGCCGCCACCGGGGAGCCCTCGTGCGAGTGCCCGTGGTCATGGTCGTGCGAGTGGCCGTGGTCATGACCGTGGTCGTGCGAATGCCCGTGGCCATGGTCGTGGTCGTGCGAATGGCCGTGGCCGTGGTCGTGCGAATGGCCGTGGTGGTGATGGCCATGACCGTGGTCATGGTCGTGATCGTGTCCGTCGTGTCCCATGGTGGACGCTCCTGAATGAGGAAGGCTCAAACGTCGGGCAGGTCGACGACGAGCGTTCCGTCCTCGACCGTGAGCTGCACCGTCGGCTGGTCATCACAGACGCCGGGCGAAGTCGCGTTCTTCCCCGAGTCCATGTCGAAGCCGACCTCATGGCACGGGCACACGACCATGTTGTCCTCGAGGCGTCCGCCCGACAGCAGACATCCGGCGTGGTTGCACCAGTCATCGAGGCCCTTGTAGCGGCCGTGGATCTTCGCGATGCAGACGTTGCGCTTGCCGATTTCATAACCCCGCATCTCCCTCTCGGCGAAGTCCGCGGGGCCCAGCTTGATCTTCGTCATTGCGTTCCTTTTCCCACAACCCGTCCGGGCCTGCACTCCCGTTCCCCCGGCATTAATTTCCCGACCGTGACTCCCGACGTGACACCCTCCACCGCCGTGCTCACCGACAAGGCGGCCGTTGCCCAGCTCCTCCGGGACATGTCCCTCCTGCTCCAGCTCCAGGGGCAGAGCGGCTTCCGCGTCCGCGCCTACGACATCGGCGCGGACCGCATCGCGAACCTGCCGCAGGACCTGGGCGCCATCGTCACGGAGGGCCGCCTGCAGGAGCTCCAGGGAATCGGCCCGGGGCTCGCCGAAAAGCTCACCGAGCTGGTGACGACCGGCCGCATGACGGCATTCGAGGAGCTGAAGGCCCAGTTCCCCGCCGGCCTGCTGGAGCTGATGAAGCTGCCGGACGTGGGCCCGAAGAAGGTGGCCGCCCTGTGGAGCGAGCTCCAGGTGGGCAGCGTCGAGGACCTGGAGCTCGCCTGCCGCGACGGCCGCGTGCGGGCGCTCAAGGGCTTTGGCGCCAAGAGCGAGGCGAAGCTCCTGGACGGCATCGCCGTGTACCGGCGCGCCCGCGGCGAACGGAAGCTGCTGGGTGACGCGCTCCCCATCGCGGTGGGCCTGCTGGAGCGGATCCGCCAGGCCCCGGGCGTGGTGCGCGCAAGCCTGGGCGGCAGCGTGCGCCGTCGCGCGGAGACCGTGTCCGACGTGGACCTCATCGCCTCCGCGAAGGAAGCGGGGCCCGTGTTGGACGCGCTCGCGAACGCGCCGGGCGTGGCCACGGTGATTGGCAAGGGCGACAGCAAGTGCTCCGTGCGCATGGTGCAGGGCGACCTCCAGGTGGACCTGCGCGTGCTGCCGGACGAGGACTTCGCCACCGCGCTGCACCACTTCACCGGCTCCAAGGCGCACCACATCCGGCTGCGCAACCTGGGCCACGAGAAGGGCCTCAAGATTTCGGAGTGGGGCGTGCACCGCGAGGACGGCACCAAGGTCCCCGTCCCCGACGAGGCGACGCTGTACCGGCTGCTGGACATGCAGGAGGTGCCGCCGGAGCTGCGCGAGGACAACGGCGAGGTGGAGGCTGCCAGGGCCGGGAAGCTGCCGGAGGACCTGGTGACCCTGGAGGACGTGCAGGGCGCGGTGCACGCGCACAGCACCTGGTCCGACGGCCGCAACACGCTGGAGGAGATGGCGCGCGCGGCCCAGGCGCTGGGGCTCAAGTACCTCACCATCACCGAGCACAGCGAGGCGGCCATCCACGCGGGCGGCCTGAAGGTGGACGACCTCAAGCGGCAGTGGGAGGAGATCGACCGCGTGAACGCGGCGGTGCCCGGCATGCGGCTGCTCAAGGGCATCGAGGTGGACATCCTGGAGTCAGGGGCGCTGGACTACGCGGACAGCGTGCTGGAGCAGCTGGAGGTCGTCATCGCCTCCATCCACGTGCGCCACTCCATGGACGAGGACCAGATGACGCGCCGGGTGCTGGCCGCGCTGGACAACCCGCACCTGCACATCCTGGGACACCCCACCGGCCGCCTCATCCAGAGCCGCGAGCCGTACGCGCTGCGCATGGAGGAGGTGCTGGAGCGAGCCCGGGAGCGCGGCGTCGCGGTGGAGATCAACGGCAAGCCGGCGCGCCTGGACATCAAGTCCGAGTACGTACGGCAGGCCGTGGGGCGCGGGGTGAAGCTGGTGGTGAGCTGCGACGCGCACCGTCAGGACGACCTGAAGAACCTGGCCTTCGCGGTGGCCACGGCGCGCCGGGGCTGGGCGAGGAAGAAGGACATCCTCAACACCCGGTCCGCGGAGAGCTTCCTCGCCGCCCTGCGGGAGCGCTGATAGGCTTCCGGGCGCGAAGATGTTCCGCCCGTTCCTGCTCGTCCCCGCCTTCCTCTGTCTCCTCCTGGCCCTGCCCTCGTGGGCCAGCGCGGAGGCCCGTCCGTCGCGCGCCGACCTCCAGCGCGTGCTGGAACTGCACGCCCGCTCGTCCGTGCGCGTGCGCGGTCCCCAGAACGCGGGCCCCGGCATCATCGTGGGCGCGGACGGCCAGGTGCTCACCGCCGTGTCGCACGTGGGCTCCGACTCCGCCCAGGTGGTGCACGCGGGCAATGCGCTGACGGCGCGCGTGGTGCTCTCCAGCGCGGCGCTCCAGGTCGCGGTGGTGGCGGGTCCCCAGGGCACGTGGCCCGCGGCGCCGGTGCGGCTGGTGCCGGAGGGGCTCGCGGGCCGCTGGGTGGTGGGCGTCATGCCCGCGCGCAAGAAGGGCCAGCGGGACACGCCCAAGGCCGCGGTGGCGAAGGCCGCCCCCGCGCCGTTCTTCGACGTGGACCTGACGCTCGCGCCGGGCAGCCCGCTGTATGACGGGGACGGGCGGCTGGTGGGCCTCGTCGTCGAGCGCCGGGGCCGTGGCGCCCGCGCCCTGCTGCTGTCCGCGGTGAAGGCGGAGCTCGCCTCGGCGGACGCGCCATGAGCCGGCCTTCGGGGCCTCCGTTCAAGCTGAGCGCGGTGCAGGAGGCGATGGGCCTCTGGGCGCTGGGCTTCCTGGGCATCATCGCGGCGTTCCTCATCGCCGGGGGCACCAGCGTGCCCAAGCTGGTGGCCACGGTGGGCTTCCTCTACCTGCCGCTCATCCCCATGCGCTGGCGCGACGAGGACTACCGCGACTACGGCCTCACCCTGCGCGCATGGAAGCAGGACGTGCGGCTGTTCCTGGTGATGTGCGCCATCGTGGGGCCGCTGTTCTTCGCGGGCTTCGCCGCCTTCGTGCAGGTGGTGCCGCACCTGCCGCCCGCGCTCGCGCACCACCTGACGCCCATCATCGGCGAAGGCCACTTCCAGCCGCGCCTGCCCCCGCGCTTCGGCGAGTGGGTGATTGATCAGCTCTTCGTCGTGGCCCTGCCGGAGGAGTTCTTCTACCGGGGCTACCTCCAGGCCCGCCTGCGCGACGCCTGGCCCCAGGGGCGCGTGGTGCTGGGCGCGCGGCTGGGGCGAGCCTTCTGGGTGACGGCGCTCCTCTTCGCGCTGGGCCACCTGGCCATCTTCCAGACGTGGCGGCTGGCGGTGTTCTTCCCCGCCCTCCTCTTCGGCTGGATGCGCGAGCGCACCGGCACCCTCATCGGCTGCTCGCTCTTCCACGCCGCCTGCAACCTCTACGTGCGCTTCCTGGAGGTCTCCTTCTTCGGCGGCCCGTAGCGGCCCTTTTCAGGATGGCGGCAGGTGCTGGACCTGGAGGTCCGCGCCCACCGTCAGCGTCGCGCCCTGCGGCAGCTCCACCCAGCCGTGCGTGCGCGTCACGTGGCTGGCCACCACCACCGTGCGGCGGCGGCGGTGCGCGCCCACCTCCGGATGCGTCTCCGGTGTCGTGGTCGTCACGCCGCAGTGGGCGCACTCCGCGCTGCCCTCCAGGCGCGTGTAATACAGCGGGGCATCACCGCGACGCGTGGCGACCAGCACCGTGCCATTGGTGGCCACCATGTTGAGCGGTGGCAGGCGCCGCTGCCCCACCTGCACGAGCGCGGCCTCCACCTCGCGCATCGTGTCGCGCAGCACACGGCCGGCGGAGGCTGGCTCCAGGCGCGGATCATCCGTGCGGCCCAGCTCCCGCAGGCGCGTGAGGAACAGGGCGAAGAGGACCTCGCTATCCGTGGGGCCGCGCACCAGCCGCTGGAGGTGCTCCGGCACGCGTGAAAGCAGCAGGGCGCGCAGGGGCTCGAAGTCCGGCAGCGGGCCCTGGTGGGCGAACAACCAGTGGCGGGCCCGGAAGGGCTGGGTGTTGTCCTCGGGCGACAGGCCGAGCGGCAGCCGGTTCGCATGGAAGAGCACTGCCTCCGATTCGTGCGGAGGTCCCAGGTCGTCCAGCGTGAGGTCCCGGTCCGGCGCCAGGCGGCGCAGCAGGACCTCCTCCTGGGCATAGGAGCCCACCCCCAGGGCGTTGGCGCGCGCTTCCGGGCGGAGGACGACCTGCCCGGCCAGCCGGTGCAATTCACACCGGAGGAGGTTGGGGTCCGACGACAGGGCGGCGAGGATGGCGGACATGGTGATTTCCCCCCTTCACCCCTAGAAATAAGGTCCATGGGACCCCGGTTCAGCGCCGCGAACCCGCTCCCCTGCTCTGGCGCTAAGCCCTTGAAATGGCTGGCATTTGATCAGCCATTGAATTGACACCCTGGAGCGTGGCGCCTAACCTCCGGGCGCTTCCCGACGACCCTCTCCCAGAGGAATCGGGGTGCAGGTCTTCACCGGAGACGGAATGGCGGACGACATCGCAATCGGCATCGACCTGGGCACGTCGTACTCATGCGTGTCGGTCGTCCATGAAGGCCAGCCCACGGTCATCCCCAACGAGTGGGGCGAGACGACGCATGCCTCGTGCGTGTCCTTCCTGGAGGAAGGGTCCGTGCTGGTGGGCAACGCGGCGAAGAAGAACATCATCACCAGCCCCGAGAACACGGTGTACTCGGCCAAGCGGCTCATTGGCCGGTACTACTTCTCCGATGAGGTGAAGAAGGCGCAGGCGGTGATGCCCTACCGCATCGTCGAGGGCGACAACAACTCGGTGCGCATCGGCGTGCGGGAGCGCAGCTATTCGCTGCCGGAGATCTCCGCGCTGGTGCTCAAGGAGATGAAGGCCGTCGCGGAGACGTACCTGGGCCGCGAGGTGGGCAAGGCGGTCATCACCGTCCCCGCCTACTTCAACGACAACCAACGCCAGGCGACGAAGGACGCGGGCCGCATCGCGGGCCTGGAGGTGCTTCGCATCATCAACGAGCCCACGGCGGCGGCGCTGGCCTACGGCTTCGGCCGGGACGTCAACCAGCGCGTCGTCGTCTACGACCTGGGTGGCGGCACGTTCGACGTGTCCATCCTGGAGATCGGCAAGGACGTCTTCGAGGTGCTGGCCACGGCGGGTGACACGTACCTGGGCGGCGACGACTTCGACGACCGCATCATGACGTGGATGGCGGAGGACTTCCTCAACCGCACGCGGCTGGACCTGCGGCAGAACAAGTACTGCCTGCAGATGCTGAAGGACGCGGCGGAGAAGGCGAAGATCGACGTGGGCCAGAACGGCACCGCGGACATCCTCTGCCAGGGCATCTGCCAGGACGCCAACGGCAACGTGATGGACCTGCGCAACACGCTCAACCAGGACCAGTTCAACCGCATGGTGATGGACCTGGTGCAGCGCACGTTCAAGGTCTGCGACGAGGCGCTGCAGAGCGCGCGGCTGACGGCGGCGGACATCGACGCGGTCATCCTGGTGGGCGGGCCCACGCGGCTGCCCATCATCCGCAACTCGGTGAAGCATTACTTCCAGAAGGAACCGCTGGAGGGCATCAACCCGGATCAGGTCGTGGCCATGGGCGCCGCGCTCCAATCGCACGCGCTCCTGGACAGCAAGACGGAGACGTTCCTGGTGGACGTCACGCCGCTGACGCTGCGGATTGGAACCGTGGGCGGGTACACGGAGAAGATCATCGACAAGAACACGCCGGTGCCCATCGACCGGTCGAAGACCTTCACCACCAGCCGCGACGGGCAGGAGAAGGTGAAGATCCGCGTGTACCAGGGTGAGTCCAACCGCGCCGAGGAGTGCGAGATGCTGGGCGAGTTCGAGTTCTCGGGCTTCCGCATCGGGTATCGCGGCGAGGTGAAGATCGAGGTGACGTTCGAGATCAACACGGACGGCCTGGTGAACGTGTCCGCGTGCGACGTGGAGACGGGCCAGAAGACGTCCACGTCGATCACGTTGTCGTCCGGCATGACGGAGGCGGACATCCAGCAGTCGATCCAGTCGAACCGCAACACGCGGCTCGCCGGCCACAACAGCAGCGACCTGCCCGCCGTGGCCAACTAGGCACCGCCGATGTCCGAGCCCTCCGATCCGAACTCTGGCGCGCCGCCAGGGCCCGCCGCGCCCCCGGCCCCCGCG